>DASSHD010000159.1:0-7243 GCA_035693085.1 Hanamia sp.
AGAACTTTTCCGGAAAAACCTTGTAATTGTTTCAATATTTTATTTTCAAAAATTGTACGTCCTGGTTCAGGCCCCGAAATTGTAACCAAAAGGTCATATACTTTTTCAATTTTGGGAAAAGGATTAAATCTTGATAATGGACCAATATATATAGTATTAGATGGAATTTTTTGGGGATGGGAAAGTTCTCCTCCCAATCCGTTTTCTTTGTTATCTGGTATCCAACATTGCGAGTATTTTTTTATAAAAAAATAATGAATTTTTTGAGCAATGAATTCCGTGAATTGGTTTCCTGTTTTAATGCGAAGTTGGTGTGTGATATAAATGGAAGAAATTTTTTTGCTATACATTCCAAAGCGGTTGTCAGAAATAACGGCATCTACATCTTGTGCTTTTATTGTTTTTTTCAGCCAATTATTTTCTTTCCAAACAGAGAAAATAACCCTTGGGAATTGCAAAAAAATTTTTTTTAAAAAATTTTTTTTATCTCTGCTATACTTAATTTCATAGCCTTTGTACCGTAAAATTACTAAGAAAGGAAACTCTTTTTTTAGTAATGAACAGGTGTTATCAGAGGCGACAATAATCACTTCACAACCGAGTCCTGCGAGTTCTTTAATAATTGGAATACAACGAGTTGCGTGGCCTAACCCCCAATCAAGAGGTGCTACTATTATTCGCAGTCTATGGAATTGATTGTTAAAATTATTTCCGTTCATCAAAAATTTACAATAATTATTCGTGAAAATAGTTTAATTTGGTGTTATGATTTATTAATTGGTATTGACTATTTAGTAAATGGTAATTCGATTATTCAGTTCAATTAGTTAATCAAAATTTATCAAAATATTTTAATGAAAAGCGTAACCAACATCTTGTTGATTTTATTAGTGGCTGTGTCTGTAATTGCTATCAGTTGTAGTGCTTCACGAAAAAGCAAATGCGGGTGCCCTGAAAAAACAGGAATGGTTGGTTATTAAAACCCAATCAAAATGGACAAATTCAATCGTGATCTTTTGGTCTTGTTCAAAGAAAAATCAAACCCCCAGTCAATTGAACATGAAGTAGAACTTCTCCATGAATTACTATTCTATGTTGAAAAAATTGATAATCTTATCTCAGCTTATGAGGTAGTTAACGTGAACAAATACTTAATTTCCTCAAACAAAAAAGTAGTTCGTGAAACACTGGGTAATAAAATTTTAAAGCCATTTGTGTTTTTGAACAATAAAAACTAATCTGATTTTATTCAGTAATAGTCCACACTTCTCTTCCTCGTAATAATTTGTCTAAGTTATTTTCTGATTTAGATTTTGCATCTTCAATTTGTGTTGTCATTGTATCTTCATAACATGCCCTATCTGTTTCATAGAAAACTCCAAAGGGTCTCGGTAAATGATGATCTGATTTCGGGTCTTCGAAAAACCGCGTCAATATCTGAGCTTTGTAAAAATCCTTCTCATCATGTATCCATAAATCATTTTCACTTACATTTCCATTTAGCTCAACCACTTCAGGTTTTAAACCATTTAATTTAATTCCCTTGTTTCTTGTAGCACCAAAAACCAATGGCTCTCCATGGGACAGGAATAAAGTTTCTTCAGTTTTTGATTTCTTATCAGTAAAAATTTCAAAGGCACCATCATTAAAAATATTACAATTCTGATATATCTCCAGGAAAGAAGATCCTTTGTGATGAGCAGATCTTAAGAGCATTTCCTGTAAATGTTTCGGATCCCTGTCCATCGTGCGTGCTACAAACGAAGCATCGGCTCCCAAAGCAAGAGCTGGCGGATTAAAAGGATGATCAATGCTTCCCATTGGTGAACTTTTCGTGATTTTTCTTTGTCCACTGGTAGGCGAATATTGTCCTTTGGTTAATCCGTAAATTTCATTATTGAATAGTAAAAGATTTACATCAAAATTACGTCTCAATAAATGTATGGTATGATTACCACCAATGCTCAAGCAATCGCCATCGCCTGTCACAATCCACAAACTTAGTTCGGGCCTGCTTGCTTTTAAGCCGCTGGCGATAGCAGTAGCGCGTCCGTGAATACTGTGCATTCCATAAATATTCATATAGTAAGGAAACCGGCTGCTGCATCCAATTCCGGAAATAATTACAAAATTTTCCCTGGGAATTCCCAAAGTGGGGAAGACTTTTTGTACCTGTGCCAATATAGAATAATCTCCACACCCGGGACACCAGCGAACTTCCTGGTCGGTAGCGAAATCTTTTGCAGTTAAGGGCTGAGGTAAAACAGCAATGTTGTTCATTTCAATAAATTAAATTAAGGATATCAAAGTTAATGTAAAGCAGATAATGTGAACAAATATGAATTGTGAAATTGGGAATTTTAATGTCTTATTTCAACATAATAAGAAACTTAATTCGGTTTTGAGACCTGGTGTTTGTTTAAAGCGATAAAGCATATTATTAAAAAAACGGCCAGTGATAAAAATCACCGGCCTTGCTTACCTCTGAAACCACAAGAAAAATTTATAAAATTTTTTCTTGAGAAAAACATAAAGGGGTATTTATATTAAAAAATTACTTATAAACTTATAAAGTAATCTTAATTACAAATGATAATAGCTATTGGGTGATGCAGGTCTTTATTAAAATAGGAAAAGGAAAGAAAGGTTGGACTGCTAAATTAGCGAATAATTATTGATATAAACAATTTTTTTGGGGTCTAATTTGAAATTTTTTTTAATTCTTTGGTTGCTAACTGGTCAATTTTTTTTATTTTATAACCATACCACCACTTTGGGGCTGTTTTTTTCAAAAGAGTATCTATGCTTCTCATACCAAATAGATTCCAAACACCATGTGCTTTTCCCGAAAAGGAACTTTGAAGAGCCCTAAGACTCATTGCAAAACCACTATCAATATATTCCATGTGATGCCAATAACCCGCTGGCATAAATAACGTGTCGCCTGGATTTAAAATCAGGTCATAGCCCACAGCATATTTCAAAGCAGGGAACTTTTCATAATCCGGAGTGCCATTGGTTTTACTATAATTTGAAAAATCGGCAAGACTCAAGACCTCAAATGGTTTTCTATATAATTTGTGCTGCTCTTCATGGCGGAACAATAAAACCCTTTTACGCCCTGCAAACTGCGTATGTAAAATATGTGAAAGGTCAATATCGAAATGCATGTGAGTAATAGAAGATGCTCCTCCGGTAAAGAGCATAGGATACTTTTTCACAAATCCCTTCATTAGATGCTCGGGCCATGTAAAATCATTAATAAGTTCAGGAGCATGATCAAAAATATTAAAAAGAAAAATCCTCCATGCAGCCGGCCCTTCCTGTATCATATCTACATATTCTCCAAAAGTTTTATAATCATCAGCAGTATTGATAGGAGTATATGCATCGCTTTTTATATTATTATAAAGTGCTACTTTTTGATCGCCTACAATTTCCTTAAAATAATCCCAGTTCCATTTTTTATAAGCAGGCCATTCCTTTGCCAATTCTGTTATCACTATTGGCTTTTTAGGGACATAATAATTATTTTTAAAATCAACTGGTGAAATATTTTCTACAGTATCTATTGGATGTAATTTCATAATCAAATATTTGCGATGCAAAATTAGTCATTATTCAATTTTTTATGGTGAGATTATAAAGCTAAAATAAATTTATCAATTAAAGGGTACAGTTTAAAAGGATAAAATTTAAAGTTCATTGTTAACTTAACTTTTAAAATAATATCTTAAAAGGTAAAATTTAAAGTTCATTGTTAACGTAACTTTGTGGCCATTTAAAAAAGAATAAAACAATTGGCCTTACATTTTCACAAACTCACTGTAAGAGATATAAGAAACGAAACCTCAGATTGTGTTTCTATTGCATTTGATATTCCGGAAGAATTAAAAAATGATTTTCATTTTACGCAAGGTCAAAATGTTACTGTAAAATTTGTTTCAGATGGGGAAGAACTTAGAAGATCATACTCTATTTGCAGCTCTCCTTTAGAAAATGAATTAAGGATAGCTGTAAAAAAAGTAACCAATGGATTATTTTCAACTTATGCGAATGAAAAATTGAAACCCGGAGATGTGTTGGAAGTATTGCCACCAACAGGCACATTTTTTACAGAAGTAAATCCGGCAAATAGAAAAGATTATGTTTTTTTTGCTGCCGGAAGCGGAATCACGCCGGTAATTTCAATTATAAAAACCGTTCTGCTTACTGAACCCCACAGCAGTGTTACTCTTGTTTATGGAAATAAAAATGTACAGTCTATAATCCTGAGGGAAGAAATAGAAACATTGAAAGATAAATTCCTGAAAAGGTTCCGGGTGTTTTATATTTTGAGCAGGGAAAAAACAGAAGCAGATTTTAATCATGGAAGAATAGATGTTTCAAAATGTAACCACCTTTCCAAACTGATCAATTTTGATATTATTGATGATTTTTTTATTTGTGGGCCTGAACAAATGATCTTTAGCATTAAAGATTTTTTGGAAGGCTGGGGAATCGAATCTAAAAATATTCATTTTGAATTATTCACGACCCCTGTAAGAAAAATTACAACTGTAACATCTAAAACCCAACAGGTCACTGAAGATGGAAGTGATATTACTGTAAAAATAGATGGACGCAGTTTTGATTTTAAACTGGGTTTTGAAGGCAACGTTATTTTAGATGCAGGTTTAGCAGAGGGGATTGACCTTCCTTTTGCATGTAAGGGTGGTGTTTGCTGCACTTGCAAAGCCAAATTGCTGGAAGGTGAAGTAGAAATGGAAGCTAATTACGGACTGGAAAAAAGTGAAGTAAAAGCAGGATTTATTTTAACTTGCCAATCGCATCCCCGAAGCAAAAAAGTAGTGGTGGATTATGACGCTACTTAGAAATCACTTTTATTTTCTCTTTCCGATTTTAAAAAAGCATCTTTTTCTATATCTCATTTTTAACTACAATCGTAGCTTATTATCTAACTGAATGAGTAACTTTGAGAATAAAGTTTTCATGAAATGGATAATCCAAAATTATTAGAAATTTTTGACGATAAAATAGGGAGGGAAATAAAGATAGAACCTAAAGACTGGATGCCGGACGATTATCGCAAAACCCTGATACGGCAAATAAGCCAGCATGCTCACAGCGAAATTGTAGGCATGTTGCCCGAAGCTAACTGGATTACCCGTGCTCCTTCGTTGAGAAGAAAAGCTATTTTGCTCGCCAAAGTCCAGGATGAAGCCGGTCATGGATTGTATCTGTATTGCGCCGCAGAAACTTTAAATATTTCGCGTGAAGAAATGGTTGAACAATTACTAACAGGAAAAGCAAAATATTCTTCTATCTTTAATTATCCTACACTTTCCTGGGCTGATATGGGTGCTATTGGCTGGCTGGTAGATGGCGCAGCCATTATGAACCAGGTTCCTCTTTGCCGTGCTTCCTTTGGACCTTATGCAAGAGGAATGATACGCATTTGTAAAGAAGAAAGTTTTCATCAAAGGCAGGGCTATGAAATATTATTAACCCTTTGTCGCGGCAGCAAAGAACAAAAAGCCATGGCGCAGGATTCGCTCAATCGCTGGTGGTGGCCCAGCCTGATGATGTTTGGCCCTAATGATGACAATTCACCACACACAGCTCAAAGTATGAAGTGGAAAATTAAAAGATTTACAAATGATGAATTAAGGCAGAAATTTGTTGATATCTGCAAAGAACAAGCTGATATTTTAGGCATTACCATTCCTGATCCTGATTTAAAATGGAATGAAGAAAGAGGACATTACGATTTTGGAGAAATAAACTGGGATGAATTCCGGAATGTGATTAAGGGAAATGGGCCTTGTAATAAAGAACGATTAGCTGCAAGGATTAAAGCGCATGAAGATGGTACGTGGGTAAGAGAGGCGGCGTTAGCTCATGCAGAAAAGAAAAAACTTCAAACACAGAACAATGCTTTATCAGTGGTTTAAAGAAGACCTGGAGCCTGAAATCACAAATTTTAATTTTAAAAAATCAAGATTAAAATAGTAGAATAAAAATCTTGATTATTTGTTGATTTACTGAATAAATTCTTAATTAAAAAATGAACAATCAAGCAGAGCCTCTTTGGGAAGTTTTTATCCGCAGCAAGCAGGGGCTTGAACACAAACATGCCGGAAGTTTGCACGCTGCTGATGCGAAAATGGCGATTGAGAACGCGCGTGATGTTTATACCCGTCGTATGGAAGGTGTGAGTATTTGGGTTGTCGAATCAAAATATATTCACGCTACAAATCCCGATGAAGCTGAAAGTCTTTTTGATCCGGCCAATGATAAAATTTATCGCCATCCCACTTTTTATAATTTACCGGATAAACTAAAATATATGTAAGTCTGCCAATTTTTGATAAGAAGACTTAACAACAAAGTATGGCAACAAATAATCATAAAAACGATTTATTTAATTACGTGCTCCATTTAGCTGATAGTTCATTAATTATGGGACACCGGCTAAGTGAATGGACAGGGCATGGGCCTATGCTTGAACAGGATATCGCCATAAGTAATATTGCTTTGGATTTGATAGGACAGGCAAGAAACTTTTATCAATATGCGGCTGAAATAATAAACCAAAATAATAATAAAGGAAAAAATATTACCGAAGATGATCTGGCATATTTAAGAGACGCTAATGAATTTAAAAAC
Organism: Hanamia sp.; assembly: GCA_035693085.1. Lineage (GTDB taxonomy): Bacteria > Bacteroidota > Bacteroidia > Chitinophagales > Chitinophagaceae > Ginsengibacter. The sequence continues at coordinate 6,670 of DASSHD010000159.1, forward strand.
TTATTAATAACCGAATTACCTAATGGAGATTGGGCAAAAACAATTGGAAAAATATTTTTTTTCAGCACATGGCAATTTTATTTCTATTGTAAATTGATTGATTCTGATGATAAACAACTTGCCGCTATTGCTGAAAAATCTTTAAAAGAAGTAACATATCATCTAAGATGGAGTAGCGAATGGGTAATAAGATTGGGTGATGGAACAGAAGAAAGCAAGCAAAGAATGGGGAAAGCTGTTGCAGAACTCTGGCCCTACATCGGTGAAATGTTTATCCCCGCTGCATTTGAATCCAGTATGGAAAATCATGTATGCATAGACGTGAGCAGTATTAAAAATGATTGGATGAATAAAGTAAAAGTTATCTTGGAAGAAGCCACACTTTCGTTGCCCGTAGATAAATGGATGCAAAGCGACGGGAAAAAAGGAATACATACGGAGCATTTAGGTTTTGTTCTTGCCGAAATGCAGTTTATGCAAAGGGCTTATCCGGGATTGGAATGGTAATAAAATTTTTTGAAGCATGAATCAAACAGAACAAAATATAGTCAACACTTCCGATGTAGAAATGCAA
>DASSHD010000160.1:0-8855 GCA_035693085.1 Hanamia sp.
CCCTTTTAAAAATCAAAGACCTTTTTTATTTTAAATAATTGTCGCCTGCCCCAATGCCATATTCCGAATGTTAGAATGAAGCGGAATATCATTAGAAATAAAATCGCTTATCAATTCTCCGATTGTAGAAGTGAAATAAGAATTTACAGGATCAATATCTTTTGTTACAAAGCCATTGCTTAAAGTCCATTCAATAGCTTCTTTGATAATTTTAGATTCTTCAGATAATCCAAAATAATCCATCATCAGGGCCGCTGATAAAATAGAACCAATAGGATTGGCGATATCTTTTCCGGCTGCGTGCGGATAAGATCCGTGTATAGGTTCAAATAAAGCATTTTTTTCTCCGATAGATGAAGACGGAAGCAAACCTAACGACCCACTTATTACACTTGCCTCATCACTTATGATATCGCCAAACATGTTCTCAGTAAGTATTATATCAAATTGTTTGGGATTAATAATTATTTGCATCGAAGCATTGTCAACAAACATATAATCCACTTTTACATCAGGATAGCTTGCAGAAATTTCCTGAACATTTTTTCTCCACAACCTGGAAGTTTCCAAAACATTGGCTTTATCAACTAAGGTTAATTTCCTTTTTCTTTTTCGGGCTGCAGCAAATGCAAGGTGCGCGATACGGCTAATTTCCTGGCTGTTATAAATGCAAAGGTCAGAAGCTTCCGTACCTTCATCATTCAATTCTTTTTTGCCAAAATAAATGCCCCCTGTCAGCTCGCGATAAATAATAAAATCCACTCCGGCTAAATGTTTTTCTTTTAAAGGAGAAAGATGATGTAAAGATGGATACACAGATATAGGCCGGATGTTTGCAAATAATTGCAATTCTTTTCTTAGTCTCAGTAAACCTTGTTCCGGCCGTATTTTAAGCGATGGATCATTATCGTATTTGGGGTGTCCGATAGCTCCCACTAAAACTGCATCACTTTTGAGACTGAAGTCAATAGTCTCCTGTGGCAACGGATCACCGGTTTTATCAATTGCTTCAGCACCCATAAGGCAATGAGTAAAATTGAAATTATGTTGAAACCTTGTGGCGATAGAACTTAAAACTCTTAAAGTTTCACGTATAACTTCCGGGCCAATGCCATCCCCTGAAATAACGGTTATATTTTTATTCATGTTGTTTCGCTCCTGCGGAATTTAATTACCTTTTTAAATTTTTATTTTATCATGCTACAGCCAATGCTGAAGATTGATTGATGTGATAAATTTGATAGCTTTCATTTTTCAATTCCAATACCTTTTGAACACAGGCCGGAATGTTACTTTCATCATGGCTTACATAAATCAATGTTTTGTTGGTTTCTGAGCAAATATGATCAATCAAGGAAACGAAATGAGCACTTTGTTTTATATCAAGTCCCTGGCATGGTTCATCTAAAACCAGCAATGGAGGATTTTTTACCAAAGCTCTCGCAAGCAGGATCATTCGCTGAAGACTTGCTGAGATTGAATGTAAAGGCTTAGATGACATATTTGAAATTTGTAAAAAATCAAGCCATTGAAGTATTGTATCGTGTTGTTTTTTATTTAATTTTTTAAATAATCCTATCGTGTCAAAATATCCTGAACCAATAGCCTGGAAGCAGGAAATGTTTTTGTCAAAATATGCATGCAATTCAGGAGAGATGTATCCTGTTTTTTGCTTGATATCCCAGATGCTTTCGCCACTTCCCCGTTGTTTTCCAAATAAATAAATTTCATTAGCATAAGCTTGCGGATGATCTCCGGTGATCATGCTAAGTAAGGAAGATTTACCTGCACCATTACGACCTTTCAGTAACCACTTTTCTCCCTGGTTTATTTTCCAGTTTAGATGTTGGAGAATAATATGATCACCATATTGTATCGAAATGTCTTTCATTTTTACCACGGTATCAAATTGGAATTCTTCATTTGAAACCGGTAACAGGTCATTGTTGTAGGTAAATTGAGTTTCTCCAGTTGAAATTAATTTTTCAAAATTAAAGTTTTCCTTTTCTCCGAAAAAGTCTAATTTTTTATTTTCGAGAGAGGCGATGTGTGTAATAAAATCAGGGATAGGAAATGTTCCAGGAATTAAAATGATCTGCGTTCCTTCTTTGGAAATCTCACTCAGTATCTTATTTAATTTTTTTACAGATAAAATATCAAGTCCTGTATAAGGCGTGTCAAGAATCAATAATTGCGGTGGATTTAGTAAAGCTTTTACTAATTGAAATCTTTTATGTTCACCGCTTGAAAGCTGAATGAGAGAAGAATTTTTCAGATGATCAATTCCGAGAGTTTGTAAAGTAAAATTGATGTTATTTGCCTGCCTACCGGCCAGGCAGGCTTGTTTACTGTCTTCAGGGAACGCTTTTAATAATTCCTCAAATATTGTGGGCGCATCATTTGCATCAAAACTATTAAATCTTTGCTGGTAATAAAAATCATTGGTGCCTGATAAATTTTTAAATGAATAACGCTGCTCTACCAACTCTATTCGTGCATGCTTTACCGTTGTGTCACCAAAACAATTAACAATATTTCCTGCAAAATGTATTTTGCCGGCAATAGCTTTCGCCAAAGTGGTTTTACCACTTTCGGCATTTCCCAGGATAGCTAAATTTTCATTTTGCTGAAGTGAAAAAGAAATTCCATCAAGCACAGTATTTTCCTGAACTTTCACAACAAGATCTTTTACTATGATGGATGTTTTTTGCATTTTAAGGCTCAGCTTTCAAGCGAGTGTTTTTTCAAAATTGATAATGTCCTCCTTAATATTTACCAAATAATCTATATCATCATAACCATTCAAAAGACAAGTTTTTTTATAAATATTAATGTCAAACTTTTCATTTTCACCGGTCGCATCAATTGTTATAGTTTGATTTTCCAGGTCAACTGAAAGTGTGGAACCATTTTCAAGAGAAAATATTTTTTGCAAAAAATCGTCACTTACTTTTATAGGGAGCACACCGTTGTTTAATGCATTATTTTTAAAAATATCAGCAAAAAAACTGGACACTACTACATTGAATCCATAATCAAGGATAGCCCATGCAGCATGTTCGCGAGAAGATCCACAACCAAAATTCTTCCCTGCTACCAGTATAGAACCCTTATATTCAGGTTTATTTAAGATAAAATCTTTTTTCGGTTGTGCTTCATCGTTATTGAAATATCGCCAGTCGCGAAAAAGATTTTTGCCAAACCCGTCGCGTGTTGTAGCTTTTAAAAATCTTGCCGGAATGATCTGGTCAGTATCCACATTCTCTTCGGGAAGAGGAATAAATGTGCTATGTATTTTATTAAGTGCTTTCATTTTTTTAATTTAATAATTCTCTGATATCGGTTACTACTCCGGTAATAGCAGCAGCAGCGGCAGTTAAAGGGCTTGCCAGTAAGGTACGCGCTCCCGGCCCCTGTCTTCCTTCAAAATTTCTATTGCTGGTGGAAATACAATATTCTCCTGCCGGTATTTTATCTTCATTCATTCCAAGACAGGCGCTGCAACCGGCTTGCCTTATTTGAAACCCGGCTTCATTAAAAATTTTATCAAGCCCCTCTGCTTTTATTTGTTCAGCAACCTGGTGCGAGCCAGGCACTATCATCACTTTTACATTTTCATTTTTCTTTTTACCTTTTATTATTGAGGCTATTAAACGCAAGTCCTCAATTCTTGAATTGGTACAGCTTCCGATAAAAACGTTTTGTACAGGCATCCCCTTTAAAACCTGCCCTGGTTTTAATCCCATATATTTCAGAGCTTTTGAAATATTATTTCGATCTCCTTCGTCAGCAATACTTTCCAGTTCGGGAATGTGAGAATTAATTGTAATTCCTAACCCCGGATTGGTACCATAGGTAATCATTGGTTCTATATCTTCCGCATTAAAAGATATTTCTTTGTCAAAAACTGCGTCTTCATCGGTAGTCAATTTTTCCCACTCTTTCATTTTATTTTCCCATTCAATTCCTTTGGGAGCAAAGAGCCTGTTCTTCATATATTCAAAAGTGGTTCGGTCGGGTGCGATCATCCCGCCTCTTGCGCCCATTTCAATACTCATATTGCAAATGGTCATTCTTGCTTCCATAGAAAGCGCACGAATAGCAGAACCGGCATATTCCACAAAATGTCCGGTAGCGCCGCTTGCTGAGATTTTTGAAATGATATAGAGAATAATATCTTTAGAAACAACACCTTTATTTAATTTGCCTTCTACATTGATACGCATCACTTTTGGCCTGTTTTGCAAAACACATTGTGTTGCAAAAACCATTTCTACTTCACTGGTTCCTATTCCGAATGCAATAGAACCAAAGGCTCCGTGTGTAGAAGTATGACTATCTCCGCACACAATCGTCATTCCCGGCTGAGTGATTCCCAACTCAGGCCCGATAATGTGAACAATTCCCTGGAAAGGATGCCCCAGTCCATATAATTCAACATTGTGATTTTTGCAATTATCTACCAATTTCTGAACCTGGTTTCTGCTCAATGCTTCTTTTATGGGAAGATCCTGATTTATGGTAGGAACATTATGATCTGCGGTAGCTACTGTTTTTTCAGGCCTGAAAAGTGGTAATCCTCTTTTTTCAATTCCTGAAAATGCCTGTGGGCTGGTTACCTCATGAATAAAATGTTTATCAATATAAATAACATCTGGTCCGTCTGGTATTGATTTTACCAGATGCTTTTCCCAGATTTTTTCAAATAATGTTTTGCTCATTTTTATTAGAATCAAGTATTAAATCAAATCTTTTAGCAAGACAAGATTAAAGTTCAATTTTCAGGGTTGAATGCTCAAAGCTGATTGCTGATGCTGCCTTGCCATTTCTTTAAGGTCGTTATCTTCCACTACTTTTTTATTATCTGCTACATTTAAAAACTTTTGGTATAAAACATCCACATCATTCCTGTCGAATTGAAAACCAAGTTTTTGAAAACGATAAGCCAATGCACTTCGTCCACTCCTTGCCGTTAGTACGATTTTAGAACTATCAGCGCCTACTTCTTCGGGGTTAATAATTTCATAAGTCAAAGTATCTTTCAAAAATCCATCCTGGTGAATCCCTGACGAATGTGAAAATGCATTACTACCTACAATGGCTTTATTTGGCTGCACAGGCATTCTCATCGTATCAGAAACTAAACGACTCATCGGATATAATTTAGTAGCATTAATGTCGGTATAAAAGCCTAACGCTTTGTGTTGTCTCAAGACCATTACTACTTCTTCCAACGAAGTATTTCCGGCTCTTTCGCCCAGGCCGTTGATAGTACATTCTATTTGGCGCGCGCCATTGATAACTCCCGCGATGGAGTTTGCAGTAGCCAAACCTAAATCGTTGTGGCAATGACACGAGATCACAGCCTTATCAATATTACTTACGTTATTTTTCAGGTAGGCCATTTTTTCGCCGTATTGATGTGGAAGGCAGTAGCCTGTAGTATCCGGAATATTAACTGTCGTTGCTCCTGCTTTTATGACGGCTTCTATTACTTTTGCGAGGTATTCATTTTCAGTTCTTCCCGCATCTTCCGCATAAAATTCTACATCTCCAGTAAAATTCTTCGCCCATTTTACACATTGAACGGCTCTTTGTAAAATACCTTCGCGGGTAGAATTGAATTTGCTTTTTATGTGGAAATCGGAAGTGCCTATTCCTGTGTGAATACGGGCACGTTTGGCATACTTTAGCGCCTGTGCTGCCACTTCAATATCTTTTTGAACGGCGCGGGACAGGGCACAAATAACAGTGTTGGTTACCGTTTTTGAAATTTGTTCTACAGAAGAAAAATCACCAGGGCTTGAGATGGGAAAACCTGCTTCAAGAACATCTACGCCAAGATCCTGAAGTTTAAGCGCCAGTTCAATTTTTTCTTTTGTATTTAATTTACACCCCGGCACCTGCTCTCCATCACGTAATGTAGTATCAAAAATGGTTACCTTATCCATCATGTTATAATTTAAAAAAGTGAAATGAATATGTGCTAATAATTAATGTATTTCCGAAATTAGGAATTTCAAGTCTTGAAAAGGAATCAAATTATTTATTTTTTACACTAATTAAAGGTAAATGTTTTTTATGAAACTCTTTACAGTATTGAATTTTGACTTACATTTTATACTATGCCCAACTTATTAAAATTTTAGTTATTTTAATTGATTTAATAATTTTTTGACACAGTTAACAAATATTTTTACATTATTTTCATTCCCTGTTTAATTGTATATCTTTGAGAAGAAAGCCATATTCAGAAATAAAGATGATTATTTTTTTCATTTTTAATTATAAGTGTTGATTACAATTTACGAGTAAGAAGATAATTTCAGAACAATTAAGAAAAGATGCCCAACCGCTCTACAGATTCATTATTCCAGCTTATTCATTCACTTCAAAAATCAGAAAAGAGGAATTTTAAATTATACGTTAAAAGGAATTCTTCTAATAATGATCTTAAAGTAGTTCAGGTATTTGATGCAATTGATAAGATGTCGGTATATGATGAAAATACTTTGATACAGAAAACTTCTTCCATTAAAAAACAACAACTTCCCAACATTAAGGCACATTTGTACCGGCAAATCCTGGCGAGTCTCCGGCTTTTGGAGAGTAATCAAAATATTGATATACAACTTCACGAACAATTAGACTTTGCCCGCATACTCTACAACAAAGGGCTTTATCATCAAAGCCTGAGAGTACTTCAAAGAATAAAAGAGATTGCCACAGCAAATAATCAAATTCATTTTCTGATTGAAGTTTTGATCATAGAAAAGAAAATTGAAACACTTCATATTACCCGGAGTATGCAGGATAGGGCAGACGCACTTTCGCGGGATGTGAATGATTCAAATGTTCATTTGGTAAAACAATCAAAACTTTCCAATCTTGCCCTTCAATTGTATAGCTGGTATATCAAAAACGGACTGGCGCGCAATAAAGATGATGAGAAAGAAATTGAAAATTATTTTAAGGAACATTTGACAGGAGAAATAAAATTTCCGGAAGGTTTCTATGAAAAATTGTATTATCACCAGAGTTATTGTTGGTTTGCTTTTATAAGACAGGATTATCTTATGTATTACCGGCACACTCAAAAATGGGTTGATCTTTTTACGGAAGAACCTGTCATGATGCAAATAGAAACCGGCAATTACATAAAAGGGTTGCACAATCTATTAAATGCACATTTCAACACAAGAAATTATTCAGGTTTTGAAAAGACACTTTCATTATTTGAAGAATTCAGTAAATCGGATATTGTAAAATTAAATGACAACAATAAGATACAGGTTTTCGTGTATTTATACATTGCCAAAATCAATCAGCATTTTCTGGAAGGAACTTTTAATGAGGGGTTGACAATAGTAAATGAGATTACACAGAAACTTGATGAATATTACCTGTTTCTTGATAAGCATCGCACATTAATTTTTTATTATAAAATTGCTTCGCTTTATTTTGGTGCCGGCGATTTTGGCAGTGCTATTGATTATCTGAACAAAATAATAAACTGGAAAGTAAATCTCAGAAATGATCTGCAATGTTATGCCAGGCTACTACATCTGATTGCGCATTATGAATTGGGGAATTTTCAATTATTGGAATATCTGATAAAAACAGTTTATCGCTTTATGGCCAAAATGCAAAACCTGAGCCTGGTAGAAGAAGAAATTTTCAAATTTTTGCGTAAATCATTTTATATGTCTGCAAGAAAATTGAAGCCTGAATTTGAAAAATTATTAACCACAATTAAACAATTTGAAACAAATAAATTTGAAACCAGGGCATTTGCATATCTTGATATTATTTCATGGCTCGAGAGTAAAGTAAGTGATAAACCGGTTTATGAGATCATAAGGGAGAAATATCTGCGAGGAAGAAAATTGAAAGGAGATAAGGAATAAGCAAAAGAATTAATTAATAATTGGTAGGACATATCTTTTCACGCATCACTCAATATATTTATTCTTTGACAGCTGCAGGCCCAATATAATGATTTATTTTTCTTACTAATTCGTTTGCATCAAAAGGTTTGGCAATAAAATCATCAGCCTTGCAAAATTTTCGAATTTCTTTTAGGTTGGTGTGAGCAGAAATCATGATTATAGGAATGTCTTTGGTTTCGGGAGTAGATTTCAAGGTATTGCAAACATCAATACCATCAATGCCTGAAAGAAATACATCCAGTAGTATCAATTGAGGAGAAAAATCTTTGGTTTTTGATAATACTTCTTCTCCTTTAAGGGTTGTCATTACATCAAATCCATATCTTTTAAGGATAATTTCCGTTACCCATAAAATATCAGTATTATCATCAACAATGAGTACGCGATTCATAATTTTATTTTTGCAATATTTGCTACATCATTTTTAGATTATAGAGTTACTGAATCCAATTATTCTATAATGAGTTCTTTAAAATCTAAATATGAGGTTACTAATATTTGTTCTTTATCACCATATAGTGTGCCATAAATATGTTCTCAATAAGTAAACTCATTTTTTATGTTGATTATTTTAAAATCACTCTAAATATTTATTAATTCTTACAGTTTTATCGCATTTGGCATGTTAAAATATATTTCGGAAAATGCTGTATTCTGAATTCATTTTAACTTTATTTGTGGTTTTTTTTTCACGTTTTTCTACATTTGTGCAGTTAGAAGTGATTATGAAAACTTTAGAGGGACAAATTATTGATACATTGTCGAAGCAAAAGCGAACACTTCCTGCTGCTTTTATAGATCTTTCTTCTGATGAAGAGTTACTCATAAATCAACAAGAAAATTTTTATGCATCAAGTTCCTATGTTTTTTTTCAAAAATAATGTATGATTTAGTAACGCGATAATG
>DASSHD010000161.1:0-6169 GCA_035693085.1 Hanamia sp.
AGATAAATGAAGGCCAGGTAAAGCTATTACACAGGTCAGGAGAGCTGCACAAGAACCAGTACTTCACAAGATCTTTTTCTACAAAGTTTATTGTAACATGGAAGGATAAACGATAATTGAATTGAAGATCAAGTCTGTGGCCCATCGTTTTTCCCGCCCGGGACGGCTTGCCTTCCACGGCCTCAACGATATTACATTAATCTCCTCTTTATGGTTCAGGCCTGCCGAAGCATCCCTAACCTGTCAGTAAACAAACCTGCCTGCCGGCAAAGGCAGGCAAACAAATCATTTTTCTACTTTTAATCTCGTGTAACTGTGAATGATAAACGAAAATAATAATTAATTTGAAGCACAATCATGCCTGCATCACCCAATATTTACTTACAAACCTTGCCAAAAAAAAGGCTGCCCTTTCGGACAGCCCTAAATTCAAAACGGACCTGTTTTTTTATCAGGCTACTTTCTTCATAGCGTTTGTCATCTCAAAATCGCCTTTGCTGGCTTTGCCTGCCGCAAAAGTGATGACCTGAACAAGAGGGTTATAGCCAGGGCATGTAAACGTGAAGGTGTACGTACCTGCGGCGATTCTATTAATATGATATTGTCCTTTGTTGCCGGTAGTGGCCGTATATTTCTGATCCTGGCTCAGGATCACCACACCTGCAACGGCCATGTTGAGGTTATTAACGATCTTTCCTTTCAGGCTGGCAGGGCGTTCACCACGGTTCATGGATACGAGGTAATTGAAAGTAAACTTCCTTTTCATGATCGCATCTTCTTTAAAGATCTGCTGGCCGTCTTTCAGCATTTCTATCACGCTCAGGTAGATGGCGTTGTTGGCCTCTATCTTCACGCTGGTAGCCGTTTCCTTCTCCATGTTGATGTGTGAAAAGATGACATAAGCCGCAATACAATCATCACCGGCGGTTTTAAAAGTATTCAGATACTCTGCCGGCATGTTTTCGTTAGCCGTCAGCGCATCAATGTTGCCGGCAATGAAAGAGTTGGCAGCCTCAATAAGGCTGCGAACGGCAGTCCAGTTATCCACAGAGGCCCGTGGATACAGGGATGCGCCGGCCGCCTGCAATTTCGTTTTTACCAGCTTTTCGTCAAATGCCCTGGTGATATACACTTTCAGCACCTGCCAGTTGGCCAGCACCTTGCGCGTATCTTTCATTAAATTGATACGCGCTTCTTTCCTGGCCGAAATGGTGGTGAGGCTTTCGGGAAGTTGCTTCGCATCTTTTACTGCCTGCAATGAGTTGGCAACAAATGTTTCTGAATAAAAAGCTTTCAGCGCCGTAAAGCTGGACAGGTTCTGGTCGCACAATTTCCATGCAGCAACACATACTGTATAAAGAATTTCCTGGGGAACACCGTAATTTTTTTTGTTCTTTTTCATGATAATGGTTTTTTAGATAAATAGATTTTTTTCTAAAACGATCCATTTTGTCATATTATTGTAATTTTTTAAATTTTTATTTGAAAAGCCGTCTTTTTTAGTTAAAAATGCTCTTGTTCTACTATAATTTGTTTGATTTAGCCGGTTGTTTTACCGGCCTCACGTGGCGGTTATTTGTAAATTTTGACTGCTTCACTGTAAATTTTAGCCGCTTCATTGTCTTTCTTTGTGGCTTATCTGTAAATTTCAGGCGCTTTTCTGCCGTTCTTTGGTGATTAACTCTCGTTGTTGGTCGCTTAGTTATCTTTCCCGGGCGTTTAGTTGCAAATTTTGGTTGCCTTAGCTGTAGTTGTTGACCGGTTAGTTATCGTTGTCCGCCGCCTGAAAAACCGGTCATTTATATGCTTCCGGATTTTTTTGGCTGATGGTTTTGGTGTTACCGGCATCAAAGGCGATAAACCCGAAGGGCAAGACCGGGGATAGAATTTGATTTATGATTTTTAATGCTTGCCTCTATTGAAAGATGAATTAATAACCTAAGGAAAGGTCACAGTTATTTAGCGTATGTTGTTATTTTAATGACATTTTTTAAATGAAGGCTAAGGAGGCCCGCGCCAGAGCGGGGAGCTGGGGTAGTAAACAAACAAATAAACCGTTTTTCTGTTTTTTATTGTTGTGTAACCGGGAAGGATAAACGGGAACTGGATTGTATCAAAGCACAAGCATGGATGGCTCACAGAATCTTTGCTACAAAGCTTGCGATAGAACGGCATTCCTTGGATCAGCAAAGGGTTTGAAACACTAAAAGAACAAAAAAAAGGAATTTGTATTTTAGTGCTTTAATATTTCAATTTACTAAGCCTGATCATCTCTGCTTTCCTTGATTCTTTATCATCCGTAATTTCAATTCCTTTATAGATTAAAGTTTTTCCAATGATTTCTGCACTGCAATCAAATTGCAACGCTATGTCTTTGATGGGAATCCCTTTAAAATAAATATTGACAATTGATTCCAGCTTTTCTTTTGAAAAATATTTATGCGCATCAAATGGATCCGGCGTGAAGTTTTCACTTTTATAATTTTCGAGCACAGTAATAAGTTGCGGTAAATCAGAAAGCCTGATGTTTACTTTTTGCTTTTTGTAATTACTTGCTAAGGTTTGCTCGATGGTAATATATTTTTCTCCTGAAGAATGTTTCATGAAATTGATGTAGAAAAAACTTTTTTCAAGATCTAACAAGGTTGATTTTATAATTTCCTCCATGGTAAAAGTTTTGGAATGAATCTTAAAAATACTAATAATTTTTAGGATGAGATTTAACAGTTATAAAGAATCTCTTATACAGCAAGAACTGATATTTGGATTGAAGAAATTGGGCGTAAACAAAATAATAAATCGTTTTTCTATTTTTTATTGTTGTGTAACTGGGAAGGATAAACGGAAATTGGATTGATGTAAAGCATGACTTGAAGAATTGTTTCGTGAAGAGGCGAACCAAGGAGGAGAATCTATTTAGACTGTGTTAAATTAGGAGAAAAATATTAGAATCCTCTGCCTGAAACCTGGGAAAATATTTGTAAAATCTTTTCTAATTGAATAGGCAATAATCTAAATTCTCTCATCACGAGCTGAGGAATTAATTTTAAAAGTCTTATTGGAAGCCCAATTATTAAGTTTGAAAAAATTGTTATTACTATCTGCTCGCGAGTAGAATTGTTTAAAAATGAAGATAGGTAAAGTGATTTGATGAATTTCATTGATTCGGTAACATGTGAATTATAAGGATTCCAGTTATATCTTAGATTTTCAAGGCAGATAGAAAATCTATTTTCTTTACCACTAAGCCATTTAAATAATTCCTCGTTCAATACCTCGGCATTAATATTAATCCCAATGTAATTACGAAATAATAAAAACGATATTATTTCTTTGTTCTTTTCGCCATGATATTTGTTCAAAAAATGCAAAGGACTTATTACAACATTGAACGAGCAATGAAATCTGTGGTAATAAATAAAATCATTTGTAAGTAATATATGGTTCTCTTTTTCAGATAGTAATTTATTTTCGATAAGCAACTGTAAAAAAAGATCACCCTTAAGATTTTCCTTTAAGCCCATTATCAAATTAAAACGTTCCGGAACATCAACTACTTCGCAGTTTTTATTAATCCAATCGAGTAAAAATTGGAAATGTTCTATTCTTTTCTCCTGAAAATCTTCACGATAAAAAATTGGTTTCACAGAGCTCATTGTTATAGATAAAGATAACTCTGTTTTGGGCGAGGATTTTTCTTCTTCTAATTTTCTTATAACTGTATCTTTTAATAATATAGAAATAATAAATTTTTGACCGAACACGAGATTTAAGTCTTTGGAGAGCTCAGAAAATAAACAAACGGATGTAAAGTCTAAAACAAACTTTGTATTTTTTACTATGAGGACACCCGAAGACAATGCTGGAGAAATTCCTTTAAACAATTTGCCATTTTTATCTGCCAATGTAAAATATGCATCAATGAAATTTCGCTTAAAAACACTGTTAGTTATATCAGTAAAAGAAATAATTCCAGAATAATATTTCTCAAATTCTTCTTCAATCCTTTCCTTTTCAAGTGTCCCGTGTATTCCGAAATTTTCAATAAATGTTTTATTTATTGATTCAATTGTATCTTCATTAAAGTCCATTACATGGATATCCAATCCAGATAAAGGATTTTCTGCATCTATTAAAATTTCTTCAAATAATGCTAAGTATTTATTACAAACACGCATAATTACGCCACTTTCAACGATGCCAACTATTGGCTTTTTGAAACTAAATAATTCACCAACTTTCTTCCCTAACAAAATACTTTGAATGAGACCTTCTTTATTTTCTTCAGTAATGGCAATAATATATTTTTTCTTATCAACCATGTACTTAACATGAGTTCCAATTTCAGCAACTTCGTAATCTATTAGCAATTCTTGAGGAAACTGTATGGAAAGTGTCACATAGGATTGGCGGGTTTTGATATTTCTTTTGTTACTTCCTTGTTTGTATATTAGTTCCAAAGCTTGTTCCTTTAATCCCGCTCTCAGCAAAGTCATGGTAATATTCAAGCCATAATTTTCTTCCTTGAAATCTATACCCTCTGCCAGCTTTGAGTTATCTCTTATACCTTGGATATCTATCTCCTCATACATTCCTAAGAATAGACTGCAAATAAATTTTTCTGAGCCAGGGAAAGCTTCAACACCAATTTTGGAAATTTCCACCACTTTTTTCCAATTTTTCTGTAGTTCAGCAAAATATAGTTCCATTTCTAAAAGTTCGTAATCAATATAAAAGTTCTTGCGCCACTTTTCCAAGAGGTCAAACAATTCTGGCTTATGTCCTTCAACCTTATAAAGTATTTTGCAGTAAAGTTTATAGGAATCCGAGGGTGCATCAAAATTGAATTTGCCTTTTAAAAAGTTTAATGCTTCATTCCATCTTCCAATTTGAGCAAAGCCAAAAGCCACATTGATAGAAAGCTCTTTATCAGCAGAATCAATATTCGCCTCAGTTATTCTAAGATGTTGGTAGAAACTTTCATCGGAATCAAACCCAATTCCAAAGGAGACGTACACGGCAATTTGAAAAACTTGCTTTAAAAAATCATTATCAAAACTTTTAGATTGAATAATTTCCTGTAATTTCTCTTGCATGATTTGGGTAAAAACCATCTGCCCTTTTCTTATAAAAGAAATAATATTTAAAACGAAATTGCGATCAACGCTGGAATAAAAATCAATATACTTTGTAAAATATTCTTCAACTTTTTTTTGATCTTTTATAATAGAGCAATTTATCAGCTTAAAAAGCCATATAACTTCATTGCCTTCTTCTGTAATCTCTTCTAAGATTTTAATCGCCTTTTTGGTCGCACTATCTTCATTTAAATTATTATAGGCTTGAGCCATCCTAATTATCGTGTCAGTTGATTTAAACACTAATTGATGAAACGCTTCTTCCATTTCGAGAACGTGCTTAGTATCTTCATCTAAAATTAGACATGAACAATAATAATGAAAAGCGTAGTAATTATGATTTTTTTCAATTTCACTCCCCTTTATTAGTTGCAGAATTTCCTTTAAAATGCTGTTGGCGTAAACATATTCTTGATCTTCTTTAGCACTTGGAAGGTATAGTGCACTATTAAAAAGTTTTTGCTTTTCGTAATATTTGGAAAGCAGATATTGAGCTTTTAATAAAGAATAATGTCGATTCAAATAATTAATTGTAGGTTTTTCGGCAATATTAATTTCGAAGCCTAAATCAAGATCTTCAAATTCCTCAATCTTTTGAATGTATTTATTGTGGAATAGCCAATGAAACAATTGAGTCTTGAAAAATCTATCAGATTTTACAATATTTGGGGTTATTTCAAGCGCATATTTAAAATTATCTTCTTTTAAAAAGCATTTAATTATCCAACTTATAATATTAAACTTGTCATCTAATAATAATTCTTCGGCCAGTTCATTAGCTGTTTCCTTATCTCCTATAAGAAAATATCCAAGCGCTGCATTCCCTTTGTATTCCTCATTTCCTTTATTAAATCTATACGCTTTAATTAATAGTAAGGCTTCTTCCTTTGACTGATCACTTCCTTCCATTTGTTCTAAGCACTTTGCTTCCATGTAATAAAGCTTAGCAAAAAGTTTTTTATCTGTTTCAAGGCCCGCATCAATCATTCTCTTTTCAAGATTCTTTAATCTTTCTTGCGCGGTGAACGGTT
>DASSHD010000162.1:0-4034 GCA_035693085.1 Hanamia sp.
TAAAGAACCTAAAAAAGTTTATGTGGTTGAAATAAGTTCTTTTCAGTTGGATGATATAAAAAGTTTTCGTGCGGACATCGCGATTTTAACCAACATCACAGAAGATCATTTGGACAGATATGAATATAAGTTTGAAAATTATATAAAAAGCAAATTTAGAATTATAGAAAATCAAACAGCAGAAGATGTTCTTATTTATAACGATGACGATGAAGTAACTAAAAAATATTTAGATAGATTTTTAAACAATACAAAACCACTACCAATAAGCATGAAGAGAGAACTACCGGAAGGAGCCTATATCATAAATGCAGATATGCATTTGAGGTGGAAAAATGAGGAAATGGAAATGAGTGTAGAGGATTTTGCATTAAAAGGAAAACATAACCAGTATAATACAATGGCGGCGTGTATTTCTGCCGTTGTAATGGAGATTAGAAAAGAAAAGATACGGGAGGCTATACAAACATTCAGGAGCCTTGAACACCGGATGTCAACTGTGTTAACTATCAAAGGAGTGGAATTTATTAATGATAGTAAAGCTACCAACGTAAACAGTACCTGGTATGCACTCGAGTCAATGACAAAGCCGGTAATTCTTATACTGGGTGGTGTGGACAAGGGCAATGATTATTCATTATTAAAGGATTTGGTAAAAGAAAAAGTAAAAGCTATTGTATGCATGGGTATTGATAACACTAAAATACATGAAGCATTTGGCAAGGATGTTCAGTTGATGATAAATACCCAAAGTGCTAAAGAGGCGGTGCAGGCAGCGTTTCATTTTGCTGACAAAGGGGATGTGGTTCTGTTGTCACCGGCATGTGCCAGTTTCGATCTTTTTAATAATTACGAAGATCGTGGTATGCAATTTATTGCGGCAGTAAAAGATTTATAAGAAATGATTCAATAATAAGATTAATAAGAAACAAAGAATAAATGTAAATGAGTGAAACAAAACAAATAGTAAACAACACACTTTCTTCTGCACAAACAGTTACGGGCAACCTTTGGAGCCGTACCAAAGGCGATAAAGTGATATGGGCTATTGTGATCTTACTTACTATGGTTAGTATTCTTGTTGTTTACAGTAGCGTCGGTTCACTTGCATACAGGATGAATAAATCCACCGAGAGTTATTTGTTTAGACAGATAGGTTATATCTGCCTGGGAGTAATCATTATTTATTTTGCTCATAGAGTGAACTATACAATTTATTCGCGCGTGGCTTCCATTTTATTTATCATTTCTATTCCTCTGTTATTATATACTTTAAAATATGGAAGCGATATCAATGATGCCAATCGCTGGATAAAGCTGCCGGTGATCAATCTTACATTTCAGACTTCTGATCTTGCAAAGCTGGCTTTATTTATGTACATGAGCCGCCTTCTCAGTCGCAGACAAAATGTAATTAAAGATTTTAAAAAAGGTTTTCTTCCATTGATCATTCCGGTTGGAATCATTTGCATACTAATAGCTCCGGCAAATCTTTCAACTGCTCTATTGATAGGAGGTATAGCGTTGATGCTGATGTTTATTGGAAGGGTAAGTCTTCGTCATATCATGCTTGTGGTTGGTTTAGCGTTGATTCCTGTAATTATTTTAGTTTCTATTGCTTCGCATTACTATAATCACAAGGACCATGTATCAGAAGATTTACCTGCAGCTTTATCCTTCGGAAGGATGCCTACCTGGGTGAAGCGCGTGCAGGATTTTATGTATGCTGATAAAGCAGATGCTTCTTACCAGGTACAACAAGCTAAAATTGCGATAGCTACCGGTGGCATATTTGGCAAAGGACCCGGGAAAAGTGAAGAAAGAAATTTTCTGCCCCATCCATACAGTGATTTTATTTATGCAATCATAATAGAAGAATATGGACTTACAGGCGGAACTATTATTTTATTGATTTATTTACTATTTCTTTTTCGAAGTATAAGGCTTTTTCAACGATGCCCTTATGCATTTGGAGCCTTTCTGGCAGTCGCTTTGAGTTTTACGTTAGTAATTCAGGCACTGGTAAATATGGCAGTAAATGTAAACCTGTTTCCTACCACCGGTGTTACGCTACCATTAGTGAGTATGGGAGGAAGTAGTCTTTTGTTTACATGCTTTTCAATAGGAATTATTTTGAGCGTCGCGCGAAATGTAGAGGATGCGGAAGGTAAAAATGCGGAACTGGCATTGCAACAAAGCGAAGAAGCAGTGAGTGAAAAATGATGAATGAAGAATTAAGAATTACCTAAATGAGAAGTATGATTATTTGTTTATTTACTGTCAGGGTTTTTAAAACCCTTCTTTGGAGGGGAGGGAGGCCGATATGAAAATTATTATTGCAGGAGGTGGTACAGGAGGGCATATTTTTCCTGCATTGGCTATTGCAAATGCACTAAAAAATAAAATGCCAGGTATTGAAATTTTGTTTGTTGGCGCTAAAGGAAGAATGGAGATGGAAAAAATTCCTGCTGCGGGATATAAAATTATTGGTCTTGATATAGCAGGGTATAACAGAAGTTCTTTGATAAAAAATGTAACGCTGCCTATTAAAATGGTGCGGAGTTTTTTGCAGGTGAGAAAAATTTTAAAAGGCTTTAAACCGGATGCTGTGGTTGGTGTGGGTGGTTATTCCAGTTTCCCGGTGTTAAGATCTGCCCAGGCCAGGCATATTCCAACTTTTATTCACGAAAGTAATTCTCTGCCGGGTAAAAGCAACATCATGCTGGGGAAAAGAGCTACTAAAATTTTTGTGCCTTCAGAAGGAATGGAAAAATATTTTCCTATTGAAAAGATAATGATAACGGGAAACCCTGTACGAAATATTTTTTCACAAAAAATTTCTAAAGCTGAGGCGCTGAAGTTTTTTGGATTAAAATCTGATATGAAAACTGTATTTGTGATGGGAGGAAGCCTCGGGGCCAAAAGTATTAATGAAACTATAGAAGAAAATATAGATTTTTTTAAAAAGAATAACCTGCAACTGATTTGGCAAACAGGAAAAAATTTTGCCTCAGTTGCTGCTAAAGAAGAAGAGGAAAGGATAAACATCCGGACAAATGCTTTTATTGATAAAATGGAAAATGCGTATGCGGCAGCGGATGTAGTGATAGCAAGATCAGGGGCAATGACGGTAGCGGAAATGTGCATAGTAGGCAAGCCAGTTATATTTATTCCTTATCCATTTGCTGCAGAAGATCATCAGACGGTAAATGCGATGGTTCTGGTAAACAGGAAAGCAGCTTTGATGGTTCAGGATGCAAAAGCAAAATCTGAATTATTTCCTTGTTTACTGCATTTAATAAATGATGAACCATTAATGAAAGAACTGGAAAATAATATTTTGAAGTTGGGCAATACAAATGCAGATGAAACAATTGCCACAGAAATTTTAAAAAAAATAGATAAATCCCGGGAGCTATCGGGAGAAAAATAAATGAAAGATTATACTACCATATCACGTGTTTATTTTATTGGTATTGGCGGCATTGGCATGAGCGCCCTGGCAAGATATTTCCTGCATAAAAAAGCAGTTGTAAGTGGTTATGATAAAACTTCTACTACTCTCACGCAGAAAATGGAAAGTGAAGGGATGTTAATTCATTACGTGGATAATGTGAATTTGATTGATAAAAATGCAGAACTGGTTGTTTATACTCCTGCAATCCCGCAGGATCATAATGAGTTTAACTATTATAAGGATAACAATTATGAATTAGCCAAACGTAGCGATGTGCTTCAGCAGATCACTAGATCATCTTTTAATATCTGCATAGCCGGAACTCATGGCAAAACAACGATCAGCACAATGGTAGCCCATATTCTGCGACATTCTGATTTTGGGTGCAATGCTTTCCTGGGAGGTATTTCTGTGAATTATAATACCAACTACTGGAGCAGTAAAAATAATGTATCGGTAGTAGAGGCTGATGAATATGACAGAAGCTTTTTGAAATTATCACCTGATATTGCTCTCATTTCTGCAATGGACGCAGATCACCTTGATATATATGGCACTAAAGAAAATATGGAGAATG
>DASSHD010000163.1:0-7217 GCA_035693085.1 Hanamia sp.
ATATATTCTGGTAATTTCCAGTTGTAACTTGCTAATTAAAATAAAAGAACAATGGAAAATAGTTTTTTATATAACACCAGCCGTTCAGTTTATCCGGGCGAATATGTTCCTTTATTCAAAGAAAGCGATTTGAATGAGAAAATAAAACATTTGCCTATCAAAATAGATACCCTACCAATGAATATCACAGAATTACCTGATTCTTACCATATAGAAGTGGCAGCGCCTGGTGTAAAAAGAAAAAATTTACTTGTAAATTCTTATGGGGATATTTTATCTATATCTGTAATTCATGATAATCGTGAGCCTGGTAATCAAGGAAATTTCCAATTGCATGAATTTAATTTTGTGAGCATTAACCGAAAGATTAAGTTACCTGATAATGCAGATCCTTTATTTATAAATTCAGAATATAAAGAGGGAACCCTTCACCTGCATATTTCGAAATCAAACCATCCTGTAAAAAACATTAATACATCAATTGCCACTTATTAACAAAGGGCTGGATAAGTTTTTATTCTTCAGTCTTATCAATCCTGATTTTCAAAAAATTGCTTATCTCTACATTAAGATGCACCAGTAGTTTTTCAAACAATACCTGTCTTTCTCACCGCGGACATACCCAAAAATAATTACTCATCGGAAATTCTTTCTTTCAGAAATTCCCGATTTCAAACTCAAAATGAAAATGACTACTGTCACCTTGTTTAACCGGCTGCCCGATTTAAAATTTGATGAAACTAACCCCTGACCAATCTCATTGTTCCTCTTGACTACCGTCATTGTTGCAGGAGAATACTCTTACTACTTTTGCCTAACAAACAAAATTATTAACCAATAAAATAAACAATTATGAACACACGAACATTAGCAAAAAGAACCGAAAGAATGCCCTCCTTTTTTGAGGATTTTTTCAACAAACCCTTGCTCGATTTATTTGATGGGGGCTTTCCATCAGGAAGGATGAATGTGCCGGCAGTAAATATTACCGAAAGAAAAGATGATTACCTGGTATCCCTGGCTGCGCCAGGACTTAAAAAGGAAGATTTCAATATTGATGTGGAAGGTAATATGCTTACCATCAGCAGTGAAAAAGAACAAGAGAATGAAGAAAAAGATAAAAGGTACACCCGCCGGGAATACAGCTATTCCTCTTTTGAACGCAGCTTTACTCTTCCCGATGAAGTAAGCAAAGACAAAATTGACGCTCATTACAAGGACGGCGTTTTAGAACTTGTTTTGCCTAAAAAAGAAGAAGCAAAAAAAATGGCAATCAGCAAAAAGATTGCAGTTAAATGAGTAAAAGCATCGGTTTGGATTTAAATGCCCTGCCAGTAAAATGACAGGGCATTTGGTAAATCAAAAGGTTGATTGTTATCAGGGTAATTGCTGATGAAAATCCTTGCTTCTTTTTTTACCTGTTAATAACTTTATGAAAAGTAAAAAGTGGCTTATGGAAAATAAAATAACCCGCAATCAGGGTAATCCGAAAATAGGTGTACAACAATTTCAAACTATAATTGAAAGATGGAAGCAGTTGCTTAATTCCAGGATGGAAGAAAATCTTTTGCTAAAAGACAAACTCGCCGATATTCTCAAAAACAATTATGGTGAAAATTCGCTGGAAGAAATTGAGGATTTTCAAACCCAATTTATCATTGAAGATCAATTGATTCATTCATTGAGAAGGGATGTTAATGATTTGGATAATTTGCTGTACAGTAAAATGTTCGAAGATGGAAAAATGGAAAAATCATTTGAAACGAAGCTGGATAATTTGGATAAAGACATTGCAAGTTCTGTAACCAGGTTTCGCATCTTAAAATCAACCTTTGATGATTTCCAGGGTAAAATATCCAATAAGCGTGAAAATTAGAAACTTTAAAACAGGATGGATTTATCTTTTAGCAAGTATTTGTGGGTTTACTGCTTCTGCCCAGCTTAGTCCGGACCAGATTCAGCACTATCTTTCAGAAAATTTAAATAAGAAAGAATTAGGGATAAATTATCAGAAAGAGATTAGGGATTTTTACGCACACATCAATTACCAGACTGCATGGATACAGCAAATGGATACAACTAACCTTAATTATTTGATGGATAATTTATCATCGGCCACAAATTGGGGACTCGATGAAAAGGATTATCAGTATGGCTTTATTTCTGCATTCAAAAAAAGCACTTCCCGTCCTCAAAACCTGGCAGATTCCCTAAAGGCCGAAATTCTTTTTTCCGATGCTGCCATCCATTTTTACAGTGACATCGCGTATGGCAATACCTTACCAGCATTGGGCTATACTGGAATAAAATATATTCCTGATTGCATGGAGATTCCCGCAGCCATGTCAGAATTTATTTCAAAAAACAAAATCAATTTACTAACTTCTTTTCTCTCACCGATAATTTTTGAGGTCAGTCTGATAGAAAATAAAATCAATTGGATTTTGAAAGTGATGAACGAAAATGCTTTTAAAGAAATCAGTATCGTTTCAAGAACAATGGATTTTGAAAATAAGCCTCTTTATCGTAAACTTTATCAATTGGGTATCCTGGATTCAGCCAATAAAAATGTTTCAGAAAACATCTTGAAACAAAAAATAAAGGAAGCACAATTGATGTTCAATCTTCCGGTAAATAGTGAATTAAATAAGGATATAATTCATGAGTTAAACATTCCCTTAAAAGTGAGGTTAAAGCAATTAAATCTTTCAATAAATTATTACCGTTGGCTTTCTTGTCTTACGCAAAATCAATCCGTAATTGTTGTCAATATTCCGGCTGCTTATTTAAAAGTCTATAATGAACAAAAAGTAATTTTAGAAATGAGAATGGTAGTAGGCAAGCCATCCACTCCCACTTTTACTTTGGCAAGCACTGTGAACGAAGTAATCATATATCCTTACTGGTATGTGCCGCTCAGCATCGCTGTCAAAGAATTGTTGCCGGCCATTAAAAGAAATCCATCCTATCTTGATGCCAACAATTACCAGGTATTGGACAAAGCCGGAAAAATTATAGACCCCTATTCCGTTAACTGGCACGTCTTAAGCCGAAATAATTTTCCTTATACTATCAGGCAGGGTACCGGCTGTGATAATGCGCTGGGATTATTAAAGCTCAATTTTTATAATCCTTTTGGCGCTTATCTGCACGATACACCCGACAAAAATCTATTTAAACAAAACCGTCGTTTTTACAGTCATGGTTGTATGCGTATGGAAAAGCCAATAGAAATGGGCCATCTTATTTTGAAAAATAATAACATTGCAATTGATACCCTTACTGAAAAAGGTTGTTTGAAAAGTCAATCACCTGTTGTTGTTCCTTCGGATGTAAAGATACCCGTATTAGTTTGGTACAACCCGGTAGGGATAGATTCTACAGGCAACATCCTATTTTTTGAAGATGTTTATAAAAAATTTAATTGGACAAAATAATAAAAGATTCACCAGTAAAGAAGACTTTATTTCATTTTAAAAATGTTACAATGGAAAGTAAAAGAATATGCCAGAGTTGCTCAATGCCATTAGGCAATCCTGAACTTTTAGGAACTGAAAAAGATGGTTCCCCTAAAAAGTATTATTGTAAATATTGTTACGAAAACGGACAGTTTACCAACCCGTACCTCACATTGGAAGAAATGAAAACACGGGTAAAGAATCAAATGGAAAAAATGAAAATGGATGATGAGACCATTACTTTAGCATTAGATAGTTTACCGAACCTAAAGAGGTGGAGATTATCAGATTAATTGAAATGTGGCTCAGTAAACGAAGAAATAATACCTTTTTTAAATTTCTATCGTGCCCAAAATGCTTGTGGTATAATGCCGATATAACAGTCGTTTAGTTCAATAAAATTGGACTATTACGAATGTATAATCGGTATAATACGAATTTTTATTTTGCATGCCCTCAGCAAATGACAAGGTTTTATTAGTAAATTTATCCGTAATATCTTAGCGTTTTATTTTTTCAACATCTGTTCTGCTTACATCATTCCAATTCTTTCAAATAGCTTTCCATCAGGCGAAGATATTTTTCTGAGGCCGACAGGGACTTTGTTTTTTCTTCATCTGTTGTTGCGCTTTTTGCCCGTAACGAGTTTACTTTTGCGCGGATATTAGCGCGGTAACTTTTGTAATAAATAAAAAGATGATATTCACTTTCACTTTTAATGGTAGGGAAAAATTCATCGTAATATTTCAGAAACATCTCAGACAAGTCAGGGTGATCAAAAGCATCCAAATCCATACAAAGGAAAGCCACCTCATTCAATACATCAATCTGCCTGAAATCATCATTGAATTCAATGCAATCAAACGGCACCGGCTCGGGTAATAAGAAAATATTCCTTGAATGTAAATCGCCATGGCAATCCCTACAGAATCCATATCTTAACCTGTCTGCTATCAACCCTTTATTCTTATCTAAAAATTTATCGGAAAATTTTATAGCATCATTTATAATGAGACTGGATGTGCTATCCAATTGTTTGGACAGATATTTTTTTTCACCTTCCAGGTCATTAAACTTTTCCCGAATGTCCAATAAATCATTTTGATAAATGATGGTTGTGTTTTTATGAAAGAAAGCTATTTTCTCTGCCAGTTTCTTTATATCAGATTCAGTTACCAAATGTTGAGTCAATAATTTATCCATTTGTTTTTCTGTATCCAGTCTATTCATTTTAACCGCGTAATCTATAATGGTTCCCTCCTTCCTACCGATCATAATATTATATTTCCATTTGCATACAGGCAGCACTTCGAGATATACATTGTGGGCAAGCCTTTTGTTTAATTCTATCTCCCTGTGGCAATAATATTTACGAAGCTCAAGGGTAGAAAAATCAAGAAAAGAATATTGTACCGGCTTTTTGATTTTATACACAAAATGATCGCATAAGATCACCCACGAGATATGTGTTTCAATTAATTCACGTTTGTCGGTTTGGTCCGGAAATTTTCCCCCGGATAATAAATTATCTATTTGTTCTTTTGTCATTTTTTTATTTTCAAAAACTCAGAAGCCTTTTGTAACATCTCATCTATATTGTCATTAGTTGACTTTAATATCAAATGAGGTTCATCTATCGGTTCGTTTTGCTGCTTAATGAGTTTATAAACCTCAAAGCCGGCTTCGCTATAGGGCCGGGGCTTTTTCAATCTTTCCTTTATTATATTCTCATCAGCCTGAACCTGAATAAATGAAATTTTCTTTTTTCCTGATACAGCTTCAATAAATATTCTACGGGTTTCTTTTTTGTGAAAGGTAGCATCCAATACGACATTCTTGTTTCGTCCGATAGCTTCTTTCAATTGTTGAAGCATTGCATTATATACAGCCTTTTTCTCCTTTTCGGAATAAACCCTTTTCTCAAACATCTCTTTCCTCACCTTGTCGCTGTTGATATAATCCGCATGGATCATTTTTGCCAATCTGGAAGCAAAATAACTTTTGCCTGATCCGGGCAAACCGAAGACGATCACAATCATAATTAAAAAGTATTATTGTTTAATCTTACTATTTTTTCTCAAAATCTTTAATCATTATTATCCATTACAAGCACCGCTGCACCATCAAACTTTCCATGCCTTAGGTCGCTTAAAGCTTCATTGGCTTGCTGCAAAGGATATGTTTTTACCTGTGTATGAACAGGCGCCACTGAAGCCAGTTTGAAAAAATCTTCGCCATCTTTACGGGTAAGATTAGCAACCGAACGAAGTACTCTTTCTTCCCACAAAAGGCGGTAAGGAAAAGAAGGAATATCGTTCATGTGTATGCCGCCGCACACCACTACACCACCTTTGGTCGTGTCGCTTAATGCTTTTGGTACCAGGTCGCCTGCCGGTGCAAAAATAATGGTAGCGTCCATTTTTTCAGATGGCGATTGCGTGGCATCCCCTGCCCAAACGGCTCCCAGTTTCCTGGCAAATTGCTGTGTCTCCACATCTCCCGGCCTCGTAAAGGCAAATATCCTTTTGCCCTGATAAATTGCCAGTTGAACCAGGATGTGTGCGGCAGCCCCGAATCCGTAAAGGCCAATATTATTTGCATGTTCACCGGTCATCGTATAAGAACGGTAACCAATAAGTCCGGCGCACAAAAGTGGCGCGCCTGAAGCATTTGCATATTGCTGAGGAAGCGGAAAGCAAAAACGTTCATCGGCAACTGCATATTCTGCGTAGCCCCCGTCAATCGTATATCCGGTGAATAGGGCGTTATCACATAGATTTTCCTGACCTCTCAGGCAATATTTACATTTGCCGCAGGTATAGCCAAGCCAGGGAATACCAATTATTTCGCCTTCTTTTACACGCGATATTTCTTTACCCGTTCTTACCACTCTGGCAACAATTTCATGTCCGGGAATCAACGGCAACTTAGGGGAACTCAATTCGCCATCAATAATATGCAGGTCGGTTCGGCACACGCCACAGGCAATTATTTTTACCAATACCTGGTTTTCAGCAGGCACGGGAACAGGAAGTGTTTTCAGTGCCAATGGCCGGCCACTAGCCTCTAAAACCATAGCCTGCATGGTTTTAGGTATTGATATGCTTTCAGCAACTGATTTCATAAAATAAATTTCTTGTAAGTTTTAATCACAAAAACCTGTCCCAATCGCCGGTTAATTGAGGCAGGTTTGTTAAGATTAACGTAAGACAATACTATAAATTTATTGAAAAAGTTTATTCCTCTTCATATTCATATTCAGGCATTTCAATTTCAATCTTGTTTACTACGCTGGTTACACCAGGTGCAAACCAGGCAGCATTTTCTGCATTTTCCTTTTCGGCTATTGACCTCACTGTGCCGCGAAGAGTAACCCTGGTTCCACCTACTTCCGCTTTAATTTTACTTGAATCAATGGTGGCGCTTCTATGAAATGCAGCATTGATTCTCTTCTGAATATCGGAAGGTGAAATCTTTGGTTTTACAGTAATTAAATTGGTGATAAGGCGCACGCCAGCCAGGTTTTCAATGGCTGTTTTTGCCATTGTCCGCTGGTATTCCCACTCTACTTCGCCTTCCAGCTTTACATTACCATCTTCTACCTTAACCTTAATCTTTTCTTCCTGCACGGCTGCATTCCATTTCAGCGCATCCAATACTGCTGTAGCTATTTCAGTATCTGTTTTACTATAGTCGGGAGAAATGCCTACTTCTATGTCCATGGCAACAACTTTTACTCCCGCTACTTTTTTAGCAGCG
>DASSHD010000164.1:0-7883 GCA_035693085.1 Hanamia sp.
CCAGGTGCAGTTATTGCAAGATCAAACCAATGTTGAAACATTACAAAACCAGTTGAAAGCAATACAGGCCCAGGTAAATACTGCACAGGAACAAGCCAATCAAAGCAATGTTTACAGCAATGTAAATGGTACTGTAGATGATATTACAACTCATGTAGGAGAAACATTTAATGGTAATCCACTAACAGGAGGATATATAAGAATTGTAAATGAAACGGATCTTAAAATTACAGTTACAATTCCGGAGAATTATACCGGGCAGGTAAGTAAAGGATCAAAAGTAATAGTGCAAATACCTGATGTCAATAAAACTTTTGACAGTGAAATTTCATTTCTTAGTCAGTCAATAGGAGCCACTACCCGTGGATTTACTGCTGAAATAAAAGTACCAAAGGGAATGAAATTAAGACCTAATCAAATTGCTATAGTAAACATATTGGATTATAATGCTCCTAACTCTATTGCAATCCCGGTAAACACCATGCAAACAGGCCAGGATGGAAAATATGTATTGATTGCTGAAAAGAAAGGTGATGAAATATTGGCAAAAAAGGTAAATGTAATACCAGGAAAATTATCCGGGGATAGTATTGAAATTAAACAGGGGTTACAACCCGGTGAGCAATTAATTATTCAAGGCTACCAGGGCATATTTGATGGCCAGCCAATAACCACTACTGAAAAATAGATGAAAATAAAAACTGCTTTCAAAAAAGCGCAATATAATTTTATATGAGTTTTACTGAAAATTTTAAGGAAAAATATAAAGAGTTTAAACCTACGAGCTGGTCAATAAGGAACAGAACATCTGTTTATCTGCTGATCATTTTTGTGTCAATAATGGGTATATTCCAGTTTGTTACTTTACCCAAAGAACAATTTCCTGATATTGTAATTCCTACTATTTATATTCAAACCATTTATGCAGGTAACTCCCCGAAAGACATTGAAAACTTAGTAACCAAGCCAATAGAAAAACAATTAAAAGGCATTACCGGCGCTAAGATCAATAAAATTACCAGTTCATCTATACAGGATTATTCTGCCATCACCGTAGAGTTTGAAACAGATGTAAAAACCGAAGTAGCCTTGCAGAAAACAAAAGATGCGGTTGATAAAGCAAAGAAAGATTTGCCAACCGATCTCACACAAGACCCCGATGTACAGGAAGTAAGTTTTAGTGATTTTCCTATCATGTTTGTAAACCTTAGTGGCGACTATGACTTGATGAGCCTGAAAAAATTCGCAGACGATGCGAAAGATCAATTAGAAGAACTTCCTGAAATTACACGAGTGGATATTGTAGGTGCACCTGAGAGGGAATTTCAGATCAATGTGGACAATTATAAAATGCAAAGCGCCGGTGTAACTTTTAATGATATTGCTACCGCGGTGAAGAATGA
This sequence comes from Hanamia sp., assembly GCA_035693085.1. Classification (GTDB taxonomy): domain Bacteria; phylum Bacteroidota; class Bacteroidia; order Chitinophagales; family Chitinophagaceae; genus Ginsengibacter. The sequence continues at coordinate 1,404 of DASSHD010000164.1, forward strand.
AAATATGGACATCTCCGGAGGTTTGCTGGATGTAGGAAATATGAAGCGCACGTTGCAGATAAGAGGCCAGTTTAAAACCGTATATGATATTGATAAAATAATAGTGCGCAATACTTCCGGCATGCCTATTTATTTAAAAGACATTGCCAATATAAAAGATACGGTAAAAACCAGCGAAAGTTTTGCCCGTTTGAATGGTAAAAATGTTGTCACACTTAATATTATAAAAAGGTCGGGAGAAAATTTAATTCAAACTTCTGATGACGTAAAGAAGTCGGTGGAAGAAATGAAAGGAACTATATTACCTTCTAATTTGCACGTAGTAATTACAGGCGATCAAAGCCGCTCTACACGTTCTTCTTTTAATGATCTGGTCAATTCAATCGTTATTGGATTTATCCTGGTTCTTTTGATACTAATGTTTTTTATGGGAGTAACCAATGCATTCTTTGTAGCGCTGTCGGTACCGCTCAGTATGTTTGTGGCGTTCCTGTTTTTGCCGGCTGCCAATCTGATTGTCGGCTCCGATGTTACCCTAAACTTCATAGTACTTTTTGCATTACTCTTTGGCCTGGGAATTATTGTGGATGATGCCATAGTAGTGATAGAAAATACTCACCGGATATTTATGAAAAATAAAGGAAAACTTTCGGCAATAGAATCTGCAAAGATGGCCGCAGGCGAAATTTTTATCCCTGTACTTTCGGGTACTCTTACCACATTGGCTCCATTTTTTCCATTGCTTTTCTGGCCGGGCATTATTGGTAAATTCATGATCTATTTGCCCACAATGCTGATTTTCACTTTGTCGGCTTCTTTGATTGTGGCATTTTTAATGAATCCCGTTTTCGCAGTTGATTTTATGAATCATCCTGAAGACAATGCGGTTAAGAAAAAATCTGCTGTGTTTAAAAGCAAGCCATTTTTGATTCTTTTACTGGCTGGTATTTTCTTCGATTTGGTTCACGTTCCATTTCTTGGAAACATACTAATATTACTCTCAATAATTGTAATTTTAAATACTTATTTATTTGATAACTGGATTCACGCTTTTCAAAATAAGGCTCTGCCTGCTATCATGCGCAACTATGAAAAACTGTTGAGGTGGGCAGTTTCAAAATGGCGCCCGGTATGGCTCCTGGTCGGCACTTTTGGTTTGCTGGTACTTTCAATTATATTTTTCTCATTAAGAAATATACAAGTAGAATTCTTTCCAAAAGGTGATCCCAACTTCATTTATGTATATCTCAAATTACCGGTAGGAACCAGCGTGGATTATACTGATTCCATTACCAATGTTATTGAAAAAAGAGTTACTAAAGTTTTGGATGGCCCTTCAGGTAAGCCGAACCCAATTGTAGAAAGTATTATTTCAAATGTGGCTGTAGGCGCTGCCGATCCTAACAGCGGCGACAGGGCATCACATCCAAACCTGGGCAGGGTGCAGGTTTCATTTGTTGAATTTGAAAAGAGACACGGAGTAGCCACGGCGCCCTATTTGGATTCAATAAGAGAAGTTACCAAAGGTTTTCCGGGGGCGCAAATTTCTGTATCCCAGGAACAAAACGGGCCGCCCACTGAACCGCCTATTAATATTGAAGTAGCCTGTGAAGATTTTGATGTACTTACTTCTACTGCGTCCGCACTAAAGAATTATTTAGATAGTTTGCAAATACCCGGAATAGAGGATTTAAAAATGGATGTGGATCTGACTAATCCCGAAATAACATTATCCATTGACCGGCAGCGGGCAATGATAGAAGGCGTATCTACTGCGCAAATAGGACAACAGATAAGAACCGCTTTGTTTGGCCAGGAAGTTTCAAAAATAAAAGAGGGAGAAGATGAATATAAAATTCAATTACGCAATAACGAATTACAACGAAAAAGCCTTTCCGATCTATTGAACATGAACATAGTTTTCAGGGATATGGCCAGTGGAGGACAGGTAAAATCTATCCCAATCAGTTCTTTGGTAAAAGTAGATTTTACAAGCACTTATGGAAGTATTAAAAGAAAGAATGTAAAACGTGTGATCACTTTATTTTCAAATGTGCTATCAGGATACACGCCTACGGCAGTAAATCAGAAAATAGCAACTGCCATTCAAAACTTTGACAAAAAGGGACCCGGTGTAACTATTAAGCAAACAGGTGAAGGCCAGCAACAGGCGGAAACCGGCGCCTTCCTTGGTAAAGCGCTTATGATTGCTTTAATGTTAATCCTGTTTATTTTGGTATTGCAGTTTAATTCGGTGAGTAAGTCCATTATTATTTTAACCGAAATCATATTCAGTGTTATTGGGGTAATACTTGGTTTTGCTTTTACAGGAATGACAGTTTCAGTAGTGATGACGGGTATTGGTATTGTAGGCCTGGCGGGTATCGTGGTTAAAAATGCGATTCTTGTAATAGATTTTGCAGATGAATTAAGAGCGCGCGGGATGAAAACTAAGGAAGCAGTAATACAAGCCGGTAAGATCAGGATCATACCGGTATTGCTTACGGCGCTTGCTGCCATCTTTGCATTGATACCGCTTGCCATTGGTTTCAATATCAATTTTGTTACTATGTTTTCTGATCTGAACCCTCATATTTTCTTTGGGGGCGATAGCGCCGTTTTCTGGAAGCCACTTGCCTGGACTATTATCTTTGGACTGGCATTTGCTTTCTTTATGACTTTGGTAATGGTCCCAAGTATGTATCTGATAGCTGAAAGGCTGAAACGTCCTATGCGCAGGCAGTTTGGAGGCAAATGGATTTCAATGATTGGAATACCACCACTTACCATTTTATTTATTCCGCTGATGTTTGTGACATCAGCAATTCATAGCGTTAGTATGACTCGAAGAGCGTATAACTTGAATAATGAGGAAATTCCACAAAAACCAAAAAGTGTGATCATTTCAATAAACTTGTTAAAGATTAGCCTGATCATAAGTGTTATTTCAACTATTGTTCAAATTATTTTAAAAACTCTTGAATTAAATATTGGAATATCAATTATTTTATTACTGACGTGGGGTTTAATTATTCTCATTATTTATGGCTTAACAAATCAGCAAACTTGGGCAAGAAAACTCTTTTTAATTTTAACCATAATCGGCATTCTTACGTCACTGTTTACATTGCCAATACTTATAAATTCTAATTTCTTAGGAGCAGTATTAGGAATAGTTATTTCTATAATTCAAATCATTGTGCTTTTATTACTTTATTCAAAAAGTAATAAAAACTGGTTTAATAGAAATAAAGTTGTTGAATTAGTTAAGACTAATGAAAAATTTATAGGGAGTTGGTTCTAACGCTAATCTGACTATCCTCGTCTGATTATTTTAGAATAAGCTTTTTAAGTTTTGGCATTTTGGTACAGCCTGCAGAAAAATTCTGCAGGCTTTTTTGTGTTCATCATTCATAGTAAACAAACCTGCCTATCGTTAGGTAGATAAATATTGAAGATTCTTACAATTAGTGAATGAATTTTTTCAAAAAATAATTTACTAAAGCCTGGTTATAACCTGTGGCTGCGACAACTTATTTTATAGTAAACAAATAAATATTGAAGATTTTATTTCCAATTAGTTAATATATTTTTTCTCAAACTATGCTGACCGATTGTCAAAACATCAGATAAAATATTGACAATTTTTCATAATAAAAATATTTTTGTCACTCATTACTATTCTTTATTTGTATTCTCTTAACATCCTGTATAAGACCTTCTTAAAATCCGGTTTAAAAATAAACTTAACAAAGCTTAAATGCCCTAAAGACCTGTTAGGCATTGACTTTGTAGAACACAATTTAGATTATTAATTATAAAACTTACAACTATGAAAAGAGTAATATTATTGCTATCAGGTTTAGCAGGTTTTTCGCTCCTTTATACAGGATGTACCAAAGAACCTCTTAATCATTTAACTAATGATGAATCCAGAATTTATATCACCGATCATGATTCTACGGTTAATTTTTCCAATTACAAAACATTTAGTATTTCCGATTCTGTAGCGGTTATAAATAACGGACAAGCATCAATGCAACTAAATGATGTGGATGCCGCTTATATAAGCGCTGTAAAAAAATACATGGAACAGGAAGGATATTCATTGGTTTCTAATAACGATAATCCGGATGTGGGTGTAGATGTAAACCGTATTATCAGCACTTCTACCGGAGTGATTAGTTATGGCGATTACTGGAATTTCTATGGAGATTACTGGGATCCTTACTATTGGGGCTACCCGGGTTATGGATATTATATTCCATACGCTTACAGTGTATATCAGATAAGAGAAGGGGCTGTTTCAGTAGATATACTCGACTTGAAAAATGCACCTGAAGACAAAAAGATCAATGTGATATGGACAGGATTGATCCGTGGTTCCGGAATATTTGATGCAAGTGTTGCAGACAGCCAGGTCAAAGCCCTATTTGATCAATCACCTTATTTAAAGACCAATTAAAAATTTAAGATATGAAAAAGATTAAAATTATAATTGCTGCATTGGGCGTAATATGTTTTTCCCAATCAGCAAGCGCTCAAAAAGGGACATTCAAATTAGACTTGAATTATAATTACAGCCTGCCCGTAAGTGGATTTAAATCCGACCTGGTAAATGATAATTCACCACGAGGATTTATGGGAGGGCTTATGTATTCTTTTAATGATAAATTATCAGCCGGATTAGGGTTCGGTTTTCAGGATTATTATCAAAAATACCCAAGGGCACTTTATCCAATTGGTAAAAGCCAGCAGGTATCCGCAGTATTATCCAATTCTATTCAAACAACACCGGTATTAGTAAAAGCAAAATACTTTCCGCTTTCAGCATCATTCTTAAAACCTTATGTTTCACTGGGAGCAGGAGCTAATATTATTGATTTTAACCAATACCTTGGGCAGTTTAGCAATGCCAGCCAGACAAATGTGGGATTTCGTGCTCAAGGTGGTATTGGACTGTTGATACCTTTTACAAAATTCAGTTCCTCCGGAATCAATGTAGGAGCTACTTATGATTATGCACCTTATAATAAATTCGGGTATAACGATCTTAGTTCTGTAAATTTTCAGGCGGGTGTTACTATTAATTTGAAATAACCACCACAATAATTTTAAAAAACCTTCAGAATATATCTGAAGGTTTTTTTGTTTTTATGCCTTACAAAATAAAATGAATCCATAAACGTTTCTTTTCTATCGTTTAACTCATTTCAAAATTCAAACATAATGATTGTAAAAGAAATTGTTTGTGAGATACTCATAGCTATTCATGTCATTCTTTTTATTCAGTCCAGAAGAGAAAAATACAACGTAGAAAAATAAAGGAAAAAGAAGAATCATTTGTTCCAGTAAATTTTATTGATCCCGGAATCTTTTTGAAGATTATTCAGCAATTCAATTGATTTTTGGACATTAATATTTTCAAATTTCAATTGAATAAAAAGTCCTGTATCTTTTTTGTTAATAGAAAAATCTGTGAAATTGATATTTTCTATTTCTTCTATTTTACTTAAAATATCTTTTACACTGGCATCTTTACTGGTTTCTATACTTAAAGTATTTTGCTTGAATTTTTGAGTAATTCTTTTCTCTAAAGGTTGCAATGCCCAAAGAATAATTAATGCTAATACAGTGGCAGCTCCGGCAGCAAAGTACATTCCTCCGCCTGTTGCCAATCCTATAGCAGCTACTGTCCACAGCCCCGATGCAGTTGTAAGCCCCCTGATTTTACCCTGGTTTAGAAACAAAATTGTACCTGCACCTATAAATCCAATACCACTGATTACCTGTGCCGCTACTCTCGATGGATCAAGTACAACATGATCAGTACCCAATATATCGGAAAATCCAAACGATGACACCAGCATTATTAATGCAGAACCCAGACTAACCATCATGTGTGTACGCATTCCTGCTGTCCAGTCTTTTCTTTCTCTTTCCAATCCTATTAAGGCGCCGAAAACGGATGCCAGAAAAAGACGGAATAATACTTCTTGCCATGAATGCATTGTTTTTATTTTAAATGATTTTATTAAAAGAAATAATTCTCATTTTCTCAAAGATATTTTTTACTATTAAAATAGAAAAGGGAAATATTTTTTACTAATATATTCATCCTGTGTTTTAAAAGTATTGAAACATTTATCCTTATAATGCTTGCAAATTCCATTTAGTTTTTGTTTATTTGTCCTCTATTCATTTTCCAATCCCTTTTTTGAAGAATTCATTTAGTACCAACGGTTTTGGCCGCGGTAAGCTTAAACTCATTTAACCACAAAAAAGATTTTAAAAATGAAAAAAATTCTTGTTACCCTTCTAGTGGCTTTTGCTTTAGCTGCTACTATTTCTTCATGCACTTCTTCTAAAGCCGGTTGCAAAGCTAATTCCTACATGGTAGGCTATCATTAAAATAAAACCCTTTTTTTATTTATGCAAGGTTATCAATATGATAGCCTTTTTTGTTTATATGCAAATCCA
>DASSHD010000165.1:0-12165 GCA_035693085.1 Hanamia sp.
CAAAATCATCTTCAGATTAAAGCTATTTTTCAAAGAGTTACCTTCTATGGATTTTGAGTTAAAAGCCTATGCTCCAATGCTTATTTTGGTTTCAATTAAAATGAAAGAGGAAATCATTTATTCCCTTCCGGCAAAATATTCTGGTTCAATCTAAAAAGATTATTAGGATCGTATTGCTTTTTAATTTTCGTCAAACGCGCGTAGTTATGCTTATAACTGGCTTTTACACGATCCTGTCCTTCATCCATCATAAAGTTGGAATAGGCGCCACCGGCAGAAAACGGATGCAATGCTTCCCAATAGTCTTTACACCATTTTGTAATTTTATTGGCATTGGCAGGATCGGGATCTACACCCACAATTACGCCGGCATATTTTGCATCGCGATACGCCCAGGGAGTAGCGTCTTTTGCAACCCTACCGGCGGCTCCACTTATTGGATACAAATGCATTTGAGAAAGTGGTGTGGGTATTTTAGATCCGAATTCCAAATGTTTTGCTCTCACTTCCTCACCCAATTCATTGAAAAAATCAGATCTCCAATACCATTGCAGTCCGGAAGGAAGAAGGCCGTCAAACAAAGACTGGATGGAAGGATACGGCATTTCGCCTACATGGGCAAACAAAGGATTCATGGCATGTATGGGCTTGAATACTTCTTCTGCTTTACTTAAATTGCCGACATAGCACCATACAATTCCACAAAACTTTTTATGGTGAAGGGATTCAGGAAAGGGCGGGCCGGGAATTGTCATTGTTGCAATAAATCCATTCAATTCATCAGGCGCTTTATTGATAAAATCATGATACCATTTCATGATCTTTTCTGCTTTTTCAATGGGCCAAAGCGTAGGGCCACCATACACATTTTTCACCGGATGCGCCTGGAATTTAAAAGAAGTTACTACGCCAAAATTTCCGCCTCCTCCCCGGATTGCCCAAAAGAGATCGGCATTTTGAGTGTCGCTAACGGTCACAAAAGTTCCATCGGCCAACACCATATCGGCCTCTAATAAGTTGTCAATAGAAAGCCCGTATTTTCTTGACAAATAACCTATTCCACCACCGAGCGTCAATCCTCCTACGCCGGTTGTCGAGATGAATCCGGCAGGAACAGCAAGCCCGAATGGATGCGTGGCATGATCCACTTCACCCCAGAGATTTCCTCCGCCAACCCTTACCGTTTTATCTTTGGTGTCAACGCGTACTGATTTTAATCCGGATAAATCAATCACCAAACCATCATCACACAATCCCAATCCGCCTCCATTGTGGCCACCTCCTCTCACGGCCACTAATAAATCATTTTCCCTTCCAAAATTTACCGCCGCCATTACATCTGCCACATCTACACACATCACAAACATGCCCGGATGTTTATCAATCATGGCATTATACACTTTGCGTGTTTCTTCATAATTTGAGTCTTTGGGAAGAATTATTTTTCCCCTGAGCTTAGATGCAAATTCAGTGATAACTGATTCATCTAAATCATTTATTTTTTTTGACATTTTAGTTGAGTTTAAAAATTTAAAAAAATTATTTATTTAGAAATGAATATTCGTTTTAATGACTATAAAATTGCCGGCAGATCTTTTGGATTCTTCTTCAATTTTGACATAAATAACATACCCTCCGCTTACACCACTGAATCAATCAAATGTTTTTTGACGTCTGCTGCTTTTCCTTTCCGTGGATCTAGGCTGCCAATTCCGCCATTTTTTTGCCAACATGTGTCATAACCTCGGTAAGTTCTTTTGTGGGGCTAAATTCCAAAAGTTTAACATCCTCCTGCACAATTGCTGTATGCCCTGCGGGCCAGTAATAGGCCTCTCCCGGGCCCACCTCTTCCTGTGTTCCGTCGTCATATATAATCAATATCCTGCCTTCAAATACATAGCCCCAATGTGGACTGTGGCAACTGTCATTGTTCAACCCTTTTAAAAGAGGCGTAAAATCTGTTCCCTTTGGTAGTTCGTTAAAACCCAAAGTCATGCCTCCACAATCTGGCACTGCACGCATCATGGTGCCGGGAGCCTGCATCACTACAGGAATTTCTTCTTTCTTGATTTTCATAATTATAGTTTTAAAATTTGTAAATTATTTGTGTTTTATATTCTGATTGAAATACCTTTTGTATCCTCAGGCCGTTACAAAAAAATTATTTTTATAAAATTTTATTTTGAAAATGATATAATAAAGAAGGCGAATAGTTGGATAGAATAGTTGGATAAAAGATATGTGTAGCGCAGAAATCACATTTCGAACTTACCACGCCGATAACCTGAAAAATTCTGCGCTTTTGTCTGCTACAAATCTAACCTATGATAAAAGGGATGGCTGTAATTTTTAATTCAATTTCGTGTAATTTTGGTTCAAATATTTTAAAATTTGACGGCGTTCTGTTAAACAACTCAGGAAGGAAAATAATCAGAAGGCATTTGGCCAAATCTTTTTTGAAAGCATTTTGAAAAATAGGAAGGGCTGCTAAACCCGGTCTGAAAGGCAATTTCAGAGATGTTTCCTGAATTTTTATTTAATAATTGCGAAGCTTGATTTAGCCGGTAATCCCTGATAAACGTATTCGGAGATTTACCGGTGAGCGCCATCAGTTTACGGTACAGTTGAGATTTGCTGAAAGCGATTGTTCTACTAAAATCATCCACTCTTAAATTGATATTATCCCAGACAGTTTCAATATAATCCATCAAAAGTGTCAGAAAATTTTCATCTGATTTGGAAAGGGAAACCACATTTGCTGATTCATTCAATACCACCGGATTTTCACTATTGAATAGCTCTTCTACTTCTGATGAAACAATGATATCTCCTTTAATAAATTCGCACAATCTTTCCGCCAATTTAATGGTGTCTTCAAAAAATAATTTCTTTTCTGTTACCGGCACTCCCGCGCTTAATGCAATTTTTATGAAGATGATTTTATCTGTATATTCTTCTCTAAAATTTTTTATTAGCAAGCAAATTTCCTGTGCAGCCCGAACTGCATTTGAAACCGATTTAAAAGAAACTAAAAAATTGTTTTTTGTTTCTTTTACTGTTGTTCCATCATGGTCTTTCAACAGTTTATGAATGGCTTCGTTTAAATTATGTAATAAAGTTCTGAGTGGAGAAGAATCTTTTTGAAGCAGCGTTGGTTGCTTTAAAGCTATTGCCATTATGGTTCTGAATGCGGGATCATTTATAATATTTAATTCCGTGTTTTGTGATTTTTCCGGATCCTCTATTCTACCTAAAAACGATTCGACTATCCCTTTATTTACTTCAATTATTTTATTAGGAACCTGGCCATGAGCCTGTTTATGCATTTTTTGAATTGCCTTTACATCCGGCGCTTCAACCAGGCAGAAAGCGGTTTTCCGTTTCTCGTCAAACCAGTAAGTCAAACCTCTGCAACCAAACTGTTCCTGTATCTTAAGATCAGCCTGATGCAATTGCGCAACACTTTCCGCTGTAACTGTTTCGGAAACATCATGTCGGTCCATGTAAATTGGCATACAAATAGTTTTTAAATATTTTATTCAAAATTAATATTTTATAAAAAGATACGAAAAAAAAATTACTTACTGCTATTTAATTTAGTGGTTTTATTTAAAGTATTTTTTGAAAAAATAATTTATTGCAGTAGAGTTTTATATGAAGAGAATAACTTTGTTGCATTAGTTATTTATTATAATCCTTTTGAACCGCTATAACCTATCAGCAGGCGAACAATTATCCATGATTTATAATTTTTATCTCTTTATACTTTAGGTAGCAAAAGGGAATTAACTTTATCAAGACAACCTGTACTTTTATAATTATTATTTTCGCACCGTGAAAAAATATCTGGGTTATCTTTTGTATTTTTTGTATTGGCTTTTATTTTTTGCAATTGCAAGAGCCACGTTTTTACTCTATCACTTTCATCTTACCAAAACACTAAACGGAACAGAAATTTTTAAAACATTTCTTTATGGATTAAGAATGGATGCTTCCTTCGCAGGATACCTATGCATATTCCCATTCCTGTTATTTTTTATAAAATCATTTGCAACAGGTTTACCCATCAATAAAATAATAAGGATATATACTTATGTGCTTATTATTATTATTTCATTTTTAATCATTGCCGATCTTGGATTATACACGGCCTGGGGATACAGGATGGACGCCACTCCACTCCAATATTTTAGATCGCCGAAAGAGATGGCTGCCACTATTTCTTCCGCACCTGTGATTCCATTATTGATTATTTTTATTGCTCTTATTTTCCTTTACATTATCATTTATAAAAAATACTTTAATTTTTTTATTGACAGAAAACAGAAAAAGTTCTATTGGGCAGATTCTTTTTTCTCGATGTTTTTAATGGCTTTTCTATTTGTTCCTATCCGTGGTGGAATTCAAAAAATTCCAATGATCATAAGTGATGTTTATTTTTCGCCAAAAATATTCGCAGACCATGCCGCAATTAATTTACCCTGGAATATTATGTTTTCCATTTTAAACATGCATAATTCTCATAACCCTTTTGATTATTTTACGGAGGCAAAGTCCCAACAATTAGTGGATAGCTTATATAGTATCGGCCCAAAAAGAATTCCTTCTATTTTATCGGTTACGAAGCCAAATATCATTTTTATCATTTTAGAAAGTTTTACGGCAAAGTGGGTTGGCTGTCTGGGCGGCGTTCCGGGGGTTACGCCCAATTTAGACACGATTGCATCCAATGGATTATTGTTTACGCATATTTATGCAGCCGGCGACAGAAGCGAGAAAGGGCAGGTGGCCGTGTTGAGCGGCTATCCCAACCAGGCGATCACTTCTATTGTAAAAACACCAACAAAAACCCGAAATCTTCCTTCAATAAATCAATCTCTTGAACAGATAGGTTATAATTCGAGTTACACTTATGGAGGAGAACTTGCATTTGCCAACATAAAGTCATATCTAATTAATATAGGAATTCAGAAATTAATTGGTAAATATTCTTTTCCTGTTTCCGAACGTACCACTTCGTGGGGCGTCCACGACCAATATGTTTTTAACAGGTTTTATAAAGATATTCATAAATATAAACAACCTTTTTTCGCTGCTATGTTTACGCTTAGCAGCCATGAACCTTACGATGTACCTATGAAACCGCGTTTTCCCGGAAAAGATCAAACCACTCTTTTTAAAAATTCAGTTTATTATACTGATAGTATTATCGGGCATTTTATCAGGATGTTGAAACAAGATACTTTGTGGGAAAATACGCTAATAGTTTTTGTGGCTGATCACGGGCATCCTTTGCCCGGCCATGATTCAGAGGATAGTCCTGCAAAATTTCGTATCCCTTTAATTTTTTCGGGAGGTGCATTAACCATGAAAGGGAGAATTAATAATATAGGCTCACAAACAGATATTGTTACTACTGTTTTAGACCAGCTTCATCTTCCCACAAATAAATTTAAATGGGGAAAAGATCTTTTAGATTCCTCAGCAAGGCAATTTGCATTTTATTCTTTCAACAATGGTTTTGGATTCGTAACTCCGCAAGGAACTGAAACGGTAGATAATGTTTCCGGAAAACCAATTTTTATATCTCCGGGTTATGATACTAATAATATAAAATACGGTAAGGCATACATGCAGTTTTCTTACCAGGATTATCTGAACAGGTAAGGTTTGCTGTTAAAAATGCTGTCGGTAAAAATAGAAAGTAAAAACAAACACCGGTCAAAATAAATAATCTGTTCGTAAAGCCATTTTTTAATTCTATAATAGATATTCTTTATTCTCCCATTTACGAAATCCGGAGTTACACGGCTCACAAATTTTTATCGGGTGCATTTCAAATTGTCGCCTTGCCATGCTGCTTGTGGGCGGTGGGGGCACTGTCTTGTCTTTCTCTCTTTAATTAAACAAGGGCGATGAATACACCGCCCATTTTAAAAAGCATTGAGACTAAAAATTGTAAATAAATACCTGACTAACTTGTAAATCCTGTTGCTCTTTCAATAATTCAGAACTTAAAATTTACCGTACTCCTGCTTTTATTTGTACAGAATTTCATAATACTCTTCCACCATCCTGTTGCTGTCAAAAGTAAACCGAACATCTCTCATGCCATTTTTTATAATCTGCCTCCAGGTATCATAATCACCATAATAAAGTGGTAATATTTCATTTTCCAGGATTTCATAAAGTTGGTTCATGTCATAATTATCCTGTTCTTCCGTATGCATATTCATATAATCTGCGGGCGGTACTACAAAACCATTATTACCATTGTTGATAAATTCGCATATCCACCCGTCATTGGTACTTAGGTTTACGGCTCCATTCATAGCTGCAGTCATCCCGCTGGTACCGCTTGCTTCCCTAGGCACGCGGGGATTATTGAGCCATATATCAGCCACCTGTTTTAAACGCCTGCTCAGAGCCAGTTCGTAACCTATACATACTGCTACATTTTTGTACTGCTTGCTTAGATTTACCAGGTGATTAAAATCAGAAATTGCCGGATAGTCAAGTGGATAAGGCTTCCCTGCCCAAATAATTTGTATAGGATATTTAGGATTGTTCAACAATGCTTCAAAGCGTTTATGGTCTCTTGTCAGCAGTTCGGCTCTTTTATATCCGGCAAATCTTCTGGCCCAAACAATGGTAAGAACTTTAGGATCCATTAACTTCCCCGTCTGATCGGCTACTATAGCCAGAGCGCGTTGTTTTAAATGTTTTTTTCTGTCATCAAACCAATCATCATTATGTTCTTCCATTGCACGATACAATTGCTTATCTGACCAATAGCGCCAGTTTTGTGCATTGGTAATTGCTTTTATTTCACAAATACCTTCATATTTATTCCACATTTGCCGGCTCACTTCGCCGTGTAATTGTGATACGCCATTGGCGATATGGGCAAAGCGCAAAGCGGCAAGCGAATGATTAAAAAGATCGTCTGTCATTCCTGTCAGTTCACGCACCTGGTCAAGAGGCATTCCGCTGAAATAACTCATTTTTTCGCACAGATAAATATCATGTTTTTCATTACCGGCTTCTTCGGGAGTATGTGTTGTGAAAACCAATCTCTTTTTTACTTCTTCAATTTTTCCAAATTTTTTATATAAATAAAATGCAGCGCTTACTGCATGTGCTTCATTAAGATGATATAAATCCGCATTATAATTCATCTTGTCAAGAAGTGTGGCTCCTCCTACTCCCAGCAAAATAAATTGTGCCATTTTTGTAGCAGCATTTCCATCATACAAACGATGGCAGATAGTTTGAGAAACGTAATCATTTTCAGGATCATCAGTACTCAATAAAAATAATGGGGCGCTGTTGAAAGTTTTAGGATTGAGATATAAAACCTTTACCCATACCGGATGATCGTGAATAGGAATCTGAAACCTGATACCGGTATCTTCCAGGAAATTATAAATCTTTTCGATCCAGACAACCTTCAATGTCTGATCAGAATTACGGGCCTGGTCGTAATAACCTTCTTTCCATAATATGCCAATACCAATTAGATTCTGGCGTAATTCAAAAGCGCTTCGCAAATGCGAACCTGATAAAAAACCCAGTCCTCCGCTATAAATTTTTAAAGGTTGATCAATGGCGAACTCCATTGAGAAATAAGCAACTTTTTTTTGGTATCTTTCATTAATTTCATAGGGGACCACATAATTGTCAAAACTCATAATAGCCAAAATTATTTATTAAGGGCGCAAGATAAACGTTAAAACTCAAAAATGACTTGTTTCATTGTGTATTTTTTACGCACATTTATTTCAGGAAACATAATCACACATTTCGCAAAGTGACATGCAATCCTATTTTTTTGTGTCAAAAGAATGTAGAATTATAAAAGTTTAGAATATAAAAATTAATTCGACTGCAATTGCCTGGAATTAACTATTGAACGGGATTTTATGTAACTAATACCAAATTTAATCAGATCATTATCGCCGTTACTTCAATTTCAATAAGTAATTCATCATTTATTAATTTACTTACCTCTATCATTGTGGTAGCTGGTTTTATATCATTAAAAAATAGCGAATGCGCTTTCCCCGCTTCTTCCCATTTAGAAATATCGGTGACATACATTCTTGTGCGCACAACATCCTTCAAACTGCTCCCGGCTTCGGTTAAAACTTTTTCAATTTTTTGAAAGATAAAAACAGCCTGTTCATACATATTTCCTTTCCCGATTATAGTATCGCCATCTACAGCAGTAGTACCGGATATTTCAATCACATTCCCAATTTTTACAGCCCGCGAATATCCTACCCTGTTTTCCCATTTAGCGCCGGAACTAAAAAGTTGCTTTTCATTTTCCATAATTAATTATTGATGGGTTTTTAATTTTTCAATATCATCTGAAATTTTTTGATTCCATTCTTTCTGCTTTTCTACATTCATGCTGTTGTTGGTTTCACTATCGTATTGATGTTGCATTGCCATGTCTTCATCATACACTTTATCAAAAATAGAATTCAATAATTTTTTATAATTGTCTCCTGTGAAATGTGCCTTTTTTATTTCATCCACTAATTTCTCTGCATACAATCTCGTAATATCAAAATGATGTTGCTCGTGTTCCAGATGATATGAAGAATTGATATCGGACTTTTTCCATGAATCATGTTTCAGAAAAAAAGAATAAACTCCTACGGTAATATCAATATTATTTTCATCTTCATTCAATTCTGAATCGAACGAAAATCCGGAAGCAGTGATGGCGCCCCAGGGAACTGAGGCAGGCACAATTCCCTGAAAGTCCTTCCATGTAAGCTTTCTATTGAAATCATAATAAATAGTATCACTTTTTTCAGGTGCGATTTTATGTTCCGTAAAAACATGAACCGTTACTTTTTGAGCAATGATTGAAACTGGCAGGAGAATCGAAACAAGAGTAAGAATTAAAAGTTTAAAACGGATCATTTTATTTTTTAATTACACGAATTTCATTTTTTAAATATTATGATTTATGAAGTGTATAATTTTTTAACACGATTTACACTATTTGAATTTTAATATAAGAATTACAAGTGTAAATAGAAATCTTTATGATTTGTAGGTTTACTGTTCCTATCTCATTTCATGATTCATCTTTTGATAAAGAATTTCTTCACCTATAGTAAAGAAACAAATAAGACAAATCTTTATTTTATCGAAGTGAAATTCCAAAATAATAAAAGTGATAGTTAGCATGTACATTTAAACAGGTGAAAAGCTTAAGGAAACAGTACTTTTTTTGTTTAATAAATTTGAAAGACTTTTGTAGGGATTGACTGTTAGTCTTAAATTAATATGTATGAACCGGAGAAATTTTGTTGAATTGATCACATTGGGTGGTGGCGCAATCGCATCCGGTTCTATTCCCGGGTTTTCAAAATCAGTTAAAGCATCTTCCGGAAGTAAAAATTTGAATAATGGTAAAAATGAATTTTCCGCAGATGTTGTGATTGCAGGCGCAGGACTCGGAGGATTTGCCGCAACAATGGCGGCTTTGCGAAATGGCCTGTCCGTAATACTTACAGAAGAAACAGATTGGATTGGCGGACAATTAACGCAACAAGGTTTGAGCTGCCCGGATGAACATCCGTGGATTGAAACTCATGGTGCTACTCAGTTGTATCGTGATTTTAGAATCGCCATTCGTGAATATTATTTACGAAATTATCCATTGACAGATTCAGCACGTGGACGAAAGAATTTGAATCCTGGCGATGGATTAGTTTCAAGATTATGTTTTGAACCGCGTGTAGCCCTTGCTGTTATGTATAGTATGATTGCTCCCTATCTGAGTTCGGGAAAACTTAAGCTGTTCCTGCAAACTAAAATGACAGGTGCAGAAGTAACAGGCAATAAAGTGCATGCACTAAAAGCGAGAACTACTGCGGGTAATCAAAAGGAAGTATTTCTTAAAGCGCCTTATTTTATTGATGCGACCGAGTTGGGGGATTTGCTTTTATTGACAGGAACTGAATATGTAACCGGAGCAGAATCCAGGCATGAGACGAATGAATTGCATGCTCCCGAAAAAGCAGATCCAAAAAATATCCAGGCGTTTACTTATTGTCTTGTGATGGATTATGTTCCGGGAGCTAATGATATAATTGATAAACCGGCTCAATACGATTTTTGGAAAAATTTTATGCCTAATCTTACTCCTCCATGGCCTGGAAAATTGCTGGATCTTTGCTATTCCAATCCGTCAACATTACAACCTAAGACTCTTGGATTCAGTCCTGACGGCGCTTCTACTGGCAGTGTTCTTAATCTTTGGAAGTATCGCCGCATTATCAATAAAGAAAATTTTAAGCCAGACACTTACAAAGGTGATATGACCATTGTAAACTGGCCACAAAATGATTACATGACCGGCAGTCTTATTGATGTGCCCGAAGAAGAATTTAAAAAACATATTGAGGATTCAAAACAATTGAGCTTATCTCTTTTTTATTGGCTTCAGACAGAAGTTCCACGTGATGGTGGAGGCAAAGGCTGGCCGGGCTTGCGGCTGCGTGGAGATGTGTATGGAACGGAAGATGGTTTGGCAAAGTATCCTTACATACGGGAATCGCGCCGCATTAAATCTGTATTTACGATTCTTGAAGAGCACGTAGGAAAAGCAAATCGGGCATTGGTCTCAGGTAAGGAATCAGGTAACAAAGCTGCGGTTTTTTTTGATAGTGTAGGCACAGGATATTACCACATTGATTTGCATCCAACCACTTCGGGTAATAATTATATTGATTTTGATTCATTGCCATTTCAAATTCCGCTTGGAGCACTTTTACCCGTGCGAATGGAGAATTTATTTCCTGCAAATAAGAATATTGGCACCACTCATATTACCAATGGATGCTATCGTCTTCACCCTGTAGAATGGAGTATCGGCGAAGCCGCAGGTATGTTGATAGCTTATTCACAAATGAAAAAGATAGCACCTCACTCAATACGTGAAAAGCCTGATTTGCTTGATGAATTCCAAATTTTTATCCGTTCGCAGGGATTAGAAACTCATTGGCCGGAAGTGGTTGTAAAATGAGAATTATTTTAGGTAAGAATAATTATATCTTTCATTTGCGAATGAAATTTTCCTTCATGGGAAAAGGATGAATCAATGCGCAAATGAATTTTTTCGCGTTCTGAAAAGGATAAAAATATCTCAAAAAGTAATTTAAAAAATTATAACTTTAAAGTTATAATTGTAATTTTGTCAAATCTTTCTGTTTATGAAATTTTCTGAACTATACCGAATATAAATTGTAGTTAGTCCAAAAATATTTTATCAAAATCGGTATCATACCATCTAATATTTATCATAGTCCTTCGGACTATTTTATAAATAAAGATGGTATGATATAAAAAATTAGAAAAAGCAGGATGGCGAATAGAAAGAACGAAAAAGCACCATATTTATATTCATCCTGAAAAAAAAGGAATAAAGATTCCTGTCGGAAAACATTCATCTCACGAAGTGCCAACAGGAACATTGAGATCAATCTTAAAACAAGCGGGCCTACAGTAGCCTTATCTAAAAATAAACACTATGAAAAAAAAATATGTAACCGCCGTTATAGAAGCATCAAAAACCGGCTTTGGTATTTACTCAGACGAATTACCAGGAATTACCGGTTACGGAATATCTATTGAAGCTGCCAAAGCTGATTTACGAACTGCTATTGATGAAGTATTAGAAGCTCACAAAGAAGATGGGACTGAGCCGATGAAGGAATTGAATAAAGGTAATATTGAGTTCATTTACAAATATGATATCGAAAGTTTGTTTAAATATTTCGGTATGCTGGATGCAACCAATTTTGCAAGAAAAATAGGGCTGAATCCTTCGCTGCTGAGACAGTATAAAACCGGAATTACTCTTGCAGGCCCAAAACAAAAAGAGAAAATAGAAAAGGGCTTGCACGCTTTAGGCCGGGAACTTTTAAATGTAAGGCTTTAATTATTTTACTGAAGAAACTAAATCTTCAGAGTGGGGGCTTTACAGTTCAACATCTGCATATATAAGTGAACCAAAAATTGGATTAAATTAAAAGTAAATAGTTAGATTATCACGAAATTAGCATCAACACCAGGGCGCAATTCTTTAAATTAAATAAATGAAAAGAAGACGTTTTTTATCCTCTGTCGCTATCATACTTC
>DASSHD010000166.1:0-3468 GCA_035693085.1 Hanamia sp.
TTTTCGGCTGGTGTTGATTTGCTGCCATGTTGTTTTGAAAGATTTGAAAAATTTTAGTTTGCTGCCAGTGCCAAATTTAAATTCAAAAAAAACAATCAACAAATATTCAAAGAACTTATTTTTAAGTTTGTCAAAGTAGAACTAAGTGAGATTTATTATCATCGGGCTTTGAGAAGTATTGCCTATAACAGAAATTATTGTCTTATGCTTGATTGATAAAGAAGAATTTCCTTGTATAACCCAGATGATGATATGTATATCCAATAAGATTTTCACGACTGCATATAATCGTTTAACACATCAAGTTCATCATTAAAATTATCCGGAGCACTTATTTTTCCTTTAAGGCTTCCAAATCTTATTTCACTCTTTTTCAGATGAATTTCCTTTTTTATTTCAGGGGAAATTGTCTTCACTGGCATCTTTTTATTAGTCGGTGGAAGTTCATCTAAGACAATTTTACCGTTCTCAAAAATTCCTTTTATGGTTAATGACATATTGAGAGGTTTATTTAAGCAAATTACAAATTTTATCTCAGGAATTTCATGATTGCATTTATAAAAAATCATCCATTTAAACAATTACTTTAAAGATTTAAAATTACATCAAGGTATCTTTGTAAGAGATGAAAAGTGATGAATGAAAGTATTTAAAAAAAATAATTAATCTGTATCTAAATGAGCGAGTATAGAAATTTTACCAACAATTTAATTAATAGTAGGCGAGCCGTGGCTTGCCTGTGGCCACCCGTGGTTTGTGTCTCCACGAACCGTTTAAACAGGAATTCAATTGCGCGTTGTTTTTTTCTTTTTTTCTTATTTGCAATCGTTTCATGTAATAACAATTCCAAAGATTCCGCTCCACAAAAAAAGGAAGAGATAAAGAATAATCCTGTTGATTCTTCAGCTAAAAAGAAAACCATTTTATTCTTTGGCAACAGCCTCACTGCGGGTTATGGTGTTGATCCGTCAGAAGCGTATCCCGCGTTGATACAGGATAAAATAGATTCATTGCATTTAAATTATAAAGTAATTAACGCCGGCGTGAGCGGCGAAACTACCTCAGATGGCGACAGTCGTATTGACTGGATATTAAAACAGCCTGTTGATATTTTTGTTCTTGAGTTAGGTGGAAATGATGGTCTTCGCGGTATTCCATTATCCGTGACCGAAAAAAACCTGCAATTAATTATTGATAAAGTGAAAGCTAAATATCCCGAAGTAAAAATTATTCTGGAAGGTATCCAGATACCGCCGAACATGGGTGCGGATTATACCACGCAATTCAGAAAAATTTATCCTCGCCTGGCATCAGAAAATAAGATTGAACTCATTCCCTTTTTACTGAAAGGCGTGGGTGGCGACCCGAAGTTAAATCAGCGTGATGGCATTCATCCAACCGCTGAAGGGCATAAGATTGTCGCGGAAAATGTTTGGGAAGTTTTGAAAAAGGATTTGTGAAGGCGTTTTCAGATTTGAAGTTATAAGCCAGTAAACAAAGAAATAAAGTGCTTTTCTATGTAACAATCATTATTTCTTTTTCCATTTGAAAGATTTTTATGGAAGGCTTAGTACTATTTTGATACGGGTAAATAATATAAAAGAGCTTCCCGAAAGCATATCCATTCCTGATTACAGGAAGTTGGAGACTCATTTTTTAATCCTGAAAAATGAGATAGCATTTCACATTTTTTATTTTATCTTTTTATAAAATTTATTCATTTTCCTTTTTCACTTCATTAATTACATTCAACAGGCCATCATTAAAACGGTCTTCTGTCAATTGCCAAAACATAATTCCATTAAGGTGATTTTTTATTACATACTCTGTTTTTAATTTTATGGAATTGGAATCGTCATAAGTGGCAAATAATTTTCTTTGCGCGTTGAACGAATAAGGCGCCTGAGCCGTGGAATCCCAATATTGCACAAAGCCATTGCTGATATTAAAAGTGTCAGCGAAACTTTTGTAAGGCAGGCCATGATAAAATTTTGCTGGTTGGTACAAACCATTGTTGGCCGTGTCTTCTACCAGGAAAACTCTTGCATAAAAGGCGGCCCCAATCGCAATTTTATTGGCAGGTACGCCGGCAGCAATCATTTTCCTTACACCATTATCCACAGATTCAGGATTCTCATTTGTAGAGTATAATGGCGTGTGATGCCCTGAAATCCTGCTAAAACCTGAAGTGAGATCATAGCTCATAAGATTAACGCGATTTACCAAAGGCATTACTTTTTTCCAGTTGATGGAAGAATCAATATAAGAACTAAATCCGCCCGCGGCAAAACTGATCTCATTTTGTTTACCCAGTTTTTTTCTCAATTGTTTTACGAGGGCGGTAAAATTATCTTTATCATCCAGGCTGTGAGGATGGCCAGGGAATCCCTCTATAACCGGGTATTCCCAGTCGAGGTCTATTCCATTTGTACCAAAATAATCGTTTAAATGTTTTGCTGATTTTGCAAAAGTCTTTCTTCCTTTTTTAGTAGAAAAAACAGAGGAGCAGGTTTTACAACCTCCCCAGCCTCCAAGCGATAACATTACTTTTAATTGTGGATTTCTTTTTTTCAGCGCTATCATATTCCTGATGGTAGTACTATCGCGTGCATTCGACACCCACAAAGAATCTCCTTTTAAGTGACAAAAACTAAAAATAATATGGGTTAGTTGTTCTACCTGGAAACTGTCAACCATTGTGGGCCTTCCGGCATAATAGGCAATTACGTTTATATCTGTTTTTCTCTTTTGAGCATTGCAAAAGAAAACAGTAGAAATAAAAAGCAGCAATAAATTGTATCGGATCATAAAATCTGTTTTTTAAAAAATCTATATTTTACAATATAGTAAATAATTGTTTGAAATGGATTATTACAGTAAAGCAACTTTCAGACAGAATTCTTATTTTTTAACTTACAACGTTAATGCTAAGACGAAAAAAGTTTTACCAGCTTATTATATTGCATTTTTGAAATGCACCCGATAAGCGTTTGTTCTTTATATAACTGTTTTTTTATAAACGAACAGTGGTTTCTGATACGGTTAGAATGCCCAGGCAAGCCCATCCGGTTCTTTACCAACGTCAATGTGGCCGGTAACTTCCAAAGTTTTGAGATCTATGACTGCCACATAATTATCAGCAGAACAAGCTACAAAGGCGCGCGATCCATTAGGATTCATAATAATTCCTGCCGCGCCATGGCCAATATTCATTCGCTTTATTTCCTTATGTGTTTTGGAATCATAAATCGTGAGATCTCCGTTTTGGATGCTTGAAATGAAAACCATTTTTCTATCAGGGGTAAACTTCAACCTGTTAGCGCCTAAAACTTTTGCATCAATTTTTGTTTTCAGTTTTTTTGTCGCCAGGTCAATGATGAAAATGGTTCCTTCACTTGAGGCAGTCCACAATTCACTACTGTCGGGTGATACATCAAATCCTTCTGAACCTCTTTCGGTTGGAATGAT
>DASSHD010000167.1:0-4306 GCA_035693085.1 Hanamia sp.
GAAATTTATGGGTAAGGGAAACTATGAACTCACCACAAAAAAAATGCTTTGCAAATACCAACATTCTCAAAAATCTTAAACAAACTGAATGATTTAAAAAAATTTATGGCAGGGATTAGTAGCTTGCGAATTTTGGGATAAAGGTCTCTTTCTCAATTTCCAATTTTAGTTTTCTCAGTTGCGCCACCAGCAGATTCTTAACTATCCTTATTAATTGATCGAATGGCATATCTGATTGTACTTGCATAAACCAAATTTACAAAACCCTTATCCATTTCAGTCAACAAAAGTTTCTTTCAAAATTGCTTTTACTTTTGCTATTTCTTTTTCAGTTAAATTGTCCAGTTTTTTAATTATTCTTTGTCGGTCAATAGTCCTGACCTGGTCTAAAACAATCCAGCCTTTTGCCTTGACATGTTTTATCTCCGTTCTTGTAGGATATGGTTTTGAAGTGTTTGTAATTGGAGCAATAATAATAGTATTTAAATACCTGTTCATTTCATTTGGTGAGATGATAATTGCAGGCCTTGTTTTTTTCATCTCACTACCAATGGTAGGGTCAAGATTTACCAAAACAATTTCATATTGAGTTAAATCCATTCTTCAAAATTTTCGTTTTGAAAAACATCATTGATCAATAATTTGTCATCACCGTTCTCATGCATTTTCTTAAATGCTTTATCCCATCCTTTTCTTGGCTCCTGTTTAGGCTTTAAAATAATGTAACCTTTTTCAAGAATCAATTCAACAGAATCAGTGATGTTGTATTTTTCTAAAACGGTCTTTGTCAACCTGATCCCCTTTGAGTTTCCAATTGGTATTACAGAAATTTCCATATCGTTATATTTGTAGTTACAAAGTAATTACTTTTTTGGGAATCCCCAAACAAAGAGTTCTGAATTTATAAAAAAAATGTATTTAAAAATTTATTCGTAATATAATTTTTCCCGGCAGTGTAATTCTTTCTCTGGATTTACTTTTCCTTCACCCCTCCACCTCCATATAACTCTCCACCGGCTCACAAGTGCAGATCAAATTCCTGTCTCCGTAAGTATTATTCACCCTGCTCACTGCGGGCCAGAATTTATTTTCTTTTAAATAAGAAAGTGGGAATGCCGCTTTGCTACGTGGGTAAGCATGGTTCCAGTCATCTTCGGTGATAACGGATAATGTATGTGGCGCGTTTTTTAAGACATTATCTTTTTTATCGGCTTCGCCGTTTTCAATACCTTTTATTTCTTCATAAATAGAAATCAGTGCATCACAAAATTTATCTAATTCTTCTTTGTTTTCACTTTCGGTGGGTTCTATCATTATCGTTCCTGCAACCGGAAAACTTAATGTGGGTGCATGAAAATTATAATCCATTAATCTCTTTGCCACGTCTTCCGCTTCAATGCCGGCGCTGCTTTTAAAAGGCCGCAGGTCAACAATAAATTCATGAGCACAGGTTCCGCCTTTGCCTGTAAATAAAATTTTAAAATTATTTTTCAACCGCGCCTTCATATAATTCGCATTCAGGATGGCGTATTCAGTAGCTTTCTTTAATCCGCTTTCTCCCAGCATTTTTATATAGGCATAGCTGATTAATAAAATACTTGCGGAGCCATATTGAGCAGCGCTAACGGTTCCTTCATTATTTTCTCCAGGTAAGAATGGTGCTAATTTTTCATTCACACAAATTGGCCCCATGCCCGGGCCGCCACCACCATGTGGTATTGCAAAAGTTTTATGCAGATTCAAATGGCAAACATCAGCGCCAATAAATCCCGGCGATGTTAATCCGACTTGTGCATTCATATTCGCGCCGTCCATATAAACGAGTCCACCATTATCATGAATGATCTTACACATTTCTTTGATGCCTTCTTCAAACACACCGTGCGTAGAGGGATACGTTACCATCAATCCGGCAAGTGAATCTTTATATTTTTCTGCCTGCATTTTTAAATCTTCGATATCAATATTTCCATGATCATCACATTTTGTAACCACTACTTTACAACCTGCCATTACTGCTGAAGCAGGATTGGTTCCATGTGCAGAAACAGGAATTAAAATTACATTACGGTGAAATTCATTTTTACTTTCAAAATATCTTTTTATAGCGAGCAATCCTGAAAACTCGCCCTGCGCACCACTATTCGGTTGAAGGCTGCATGCATAAAAACCAGTAATGGTGCATAATAATTTTTCCAGGTCTTTAATAATGTAATTGTATCCTTCCGTTTGTGAGGAAGGAGCAAAAGGGTGGATCTTACTGAAATGTGCCCAGCTTACGGGAATTAATTCTGTTGCAGCATTCAATTTCATAGTGCATGAACCAAGCGCAATCATAGAATGGACAAGTGAGAGATCTTTGTTCTCCAGCATTTTTAAATAACGCATCATTTCTGTTTCGCTATGGTATTTATTAAAAACAGGATGCAATAAAAATGAAGAAGCTCTTTGCAATGAATCAGGAATATTTTTCAATACCATTTCATCATCAAAATTGATAGTAGAAGTATCAATATCTTTTGCCGCATTGAACACGCTTAAAATATCCAATACATCGTTTTTGGTAGTGGTTTCATCTAAGGAGATCGTTACCAGTTTTTCCGAAGGAAAATAAAAATTCATTTCATTTTTCTCAGAAATGTCTTTTAGCCTTTTAGCATTATTTATTTTGAATGTAATAGTGTCAAAATAATTTTTATTTACTAATTCATAACCGCTTTCTTCTAAATGTTCAGCGAGCGTTTGCGTTAATAAGGATATTCTTTTTGCAATATCTTTCAATCCTTCCGGGCCATGATATACGGCATACATTGCGGCCATGTTTGCCAGCAAAGCCTGTGCAGTACAGATATTGGAAGTAGCTTTTTCGCGGCGTATATGTTGCTCTCTTGTTTGCAAAGCCATACGAAGTGCACGGTTATTTTGCGCATCTATGCTAACACCAATAATACGTCCCGGAATGTTTCTTTTAAATTCATCTTTGGTTGCAAAAAATGCAGCGTGTGGACCACCGAATCCCATAGGCACACCAAAACGTTGCGAAGAACCTACTGCTACATCAGCTCCCAGTTCGCCTGGAGGAGTTAATAAAGTAAGCGCTAATAAATCGGTAGCCATTATCACCTGTGCATTTACGTTATGCGCGCTTTCGATAAAGTTCCTGTGGTCTTCAATACTTCCTTCACTATCGGGATATTGAAAGATTGCTCCAAAATAAGATTCATCCAATTGGGCAGTTTTGAAATCTCCGAAAACAGGTTCTATTCCTACGGGTTTTGCCCGTGTAATTAATATATCTTTTGTCTGTGGAAATATTTTTTCATCTATAAAAAATTTACCGGCACTGATATGGTCGTGGTCTTTGTTTTTATGATTGAAGAGCATGGCCATTGCTTCTGCTGCGGCAGTTCCTTCATCAAGCAAACTTGCGTTGGCTATTGGCAAAGCCGTTAAATCGCTTACCATCGTTTGAAAATTCAAAAGGCTTTCCAAACGTCCCTGCGCAATTTCCGCCTGGTAAGGAGTGTATTGCGTGTACCATCCGGGGTTTTCAAAAAGATTTCGTAAAATAACTGATGGAACTATGGTGTCATAATATCCATGTCCGATATAAGATTTAAAAACTTTGTTTTTATTGGCAATAGTTTTCAGTTCGGTTAAATATTCTGATTCACTCATTGGCTCAGGAATGTTCAAACTTTCATTCAGCCTTATCCCTTTTGGAACGGTTTTATCAATAAGTTCTTCCAGGCTTCCAACACCAATAGTGGCAAGCATTTCCTTAGTTTCATTTTCATCGGGACCTATGTGCCTTTGAGCAAATTCAGCGGATTGTTTCTCAAAAAGATTCATAAATAAGTTTTACGTTTTATTTCCACAGTAAACCTGCCTGCCGGCAAGCAGGCAAACAAATAATGCAGATTTCTGTTTAAATGTACAAATGGAGGCGCAAAGTTACGATGCAAAAGGATAGGAAAATATTGGGGAAATTAACAAGTTTCGCCCAAAATGTATCTTTACCAAATGAAGGAAGATATTTTGCATAATTGGGAAAGAAAGTCAGCGGAAAATCAGAAAAAATATAAAAATTTTTTAAAACGCGCTGACAAAAATAAAGTATTAAAACAATTGCCTGATTTGCATGAAGAAGCTTTTGAAAAAATTGATTGCCTGAAATGTGCCAACTGTTGCCGGAATTTTTCGCCCCGGTTCAAAACTCCCGATATTAAGCGGATTGCAAAGCATTTAAAAATGAAAGAAGGAACTTTTATTGAAACTTATTTACGACTTGATGAAGATGGAGATT
>DASSHD010000168.1:0-2597 GCA_035693085.1 Hanamia sp.
CATATCCTTTCAATTGATAACTGTATTCGATATTTTTTTGCAGTCCATAATTAGGGGAACTGTATTCGAAATGAAATGAATTATACCTATTTGGCAAGTGAAAAATTTCATTTTCATTCTGAGTAGAAATTGGTTTTGAACCCTGATGAAAATACCCACCGAAAATCAGGCTGTCTTTTTTCCCAATAGCTATTACTTTCCCCAACAAAACTTTTATTTGTAGATTCTTTGCTGCATATTTTAAATAATTGAGATGAATAATTCCTTTTTCTGAAGAGATAAAAATATTCTCTTTATTGTAAGGGTATATATTTTCAAAACCTGATAAAATCTGACCTGTCAGTTCAGGAAACCAGGTGATTTTGAAAGGTTTAGCCGGAGTAGAATTATTAAAGACTACAACGCCAATTTTCTTACCGCTGCAAAACCAAATATCTCCATCATCATCTTCCTTCAAATAACGGATATCCATATCATGGAACACCGGTGATAAAAATGGGGACGGGGAAAAAGTATTTGTAGATGGATTGAATTCATAAACTCCTTTTGATGTGGCAAAAACAACTTTATTTTTTATTTTGAAAACATAATTTTCCAGGGTAGAAGGCAACCCATCCCTTTCGGTAAATAAATGGTAAGTAAAACTTTTATTATCAGGCGATAAATGTAATTGATATATTCCACGGTATGGATGCGATGCCCAGATAGTGTTATCATTGTCAATAGTAAGAAAGCGGAATGATTCATATAGTCCATTGATTTTTCCTTTATCAATGAAATGACCATCTTCGTATTCAAGCATTTTTAATCCTGTATATGTTCCGACAAGGATATTTTTTGCAGGCGTCACAGATGACATAGGTGTGAAAAGCCATGTCCCCGTACCCTTGGCCAGGGGAATACTAGCTTCATTTTGTATGATAAATGAGCCTTCATTGTGGCCGAGTAATAGATGCCTGTTGACTTCTTCTATTTTCCACACTTCGCCCGATGAATTTTTTATGAATGTAAAATCGCTCCTTGAAAAGCTGTAATCTTTATTATAATCATAAAGAGGAGCAGAATAAGCGCCATCTGATGTGCCGATATATAAATAATTATTAAAGATCACCGAAGAATATCCCGGTAACTCATTTATCTTATCGGGTTTTATATATTTAATAGCGGAATTATAAGCAATAAAGCTGATGCCATTGTTTAAACCAACCCAGAGATTATTATCCTTATCCAAAAAAACAGAAAGTACATTACTGTTTTGTAACCCGTCAGCGCTCGAAATTTTTTGCACGATGTTGCCCTTAAAATCCATAAACAGGCATCCATGTGAAGTAGTACCGGCTACCATTTCTGATTTGTTCATTTTTAATGAGGCAGAAATAGGCCCGGATATGGTTTTGTAAGAGGTATTGTATTTACATATAGAATCATTAAGTAAAAGATAAAAGCCACTTTTCCTCGTAGTTAATAATAAACTGTCTTCACCAATTTTTATAATACCTGAAAGTATAGCGCCTTCTAATATCTTATTATTTTTGAGAGGTCGCCATTCATTACTTTTGAACTCCATAAGTCCGCTGGTTTTTTCCTGTGCGAATAAGCGGCCATCATCATCTTTCAAAAACTGCCATAATTCTTTGGGTAAATAAACCTTTATTGAATTATTCTGGTATTGAAATATCTTATCTGAAGCATGAAAAAAAATGCCTTCTTTAAAAATGGCTATTTCCCAGATATCCGCAAAGCGATTATATTGCTTTGGAATAAGGGATTTTAAAGAAGTATATTGTAATATTCCTGTCCTATCTGGCGAAAAATAGCCAATTTCATCCTGGCCTCCCACATATATCCTGTCATTACCGTCAATTGCCAGGGAACGTACAATGGTTTTATTGGGAAGAGGATATACTTTCCAATAGTTTCCATCAAAAGAAATTAAACCTTCATTGTTGGCAAAATACATTTTTCCATCGGAATCCTGAGCAATTTTCCAGTTTTGACTGCCC
This sequence comes from Hanamia sp., assembly GCA_035693085.1. Taxonomy (GTDB): domain Bacteria; phylum Bacteroidota; class Bacteroidia; order Chitinophagales; family Chitinophagaceae; genus Ginsengibacter. The sequence goes on from DASSHD010000168.1 coordinate 2,004, forward strand.
CCATGATAATCGTCCTTACTATAATTAATTATTTGCGGAAGGCCTAATGTATTTTGCCCAAAGCACGGCGATACTATTTCTAAACAGAAAATAATAAAAAGACAGGTGATTTTCATTAAATAAAGATATTCTTTTTTATGATGTAGTTATGATGTAGCGGGCCTTAACTTAAAATGTGTTTTGCAGTAAAAAATGATGTAGTAGAGATGTAGTGTTTTTAATTGGGTTAAAAAAATGTTAACGGATATTTGATTTGATTAAAAACAATTAGCAACCCTAAATTAAAAACTTGTATGGAAAAGACTTTTTTTCGATTAGTATTATTTTTAATTTTCTCTTTATTTTGTGGTGTAATATATGGACAAAATAAAACGATTACCGGCAAAGTAACGGATGAAAACGGAATACCTTTAAAAGGGGCTTCTATATTTGTGAGAGGCACCCCAGCTATTGGCACTACTTCCGGTGATTTGGGAAAATTTGAACTCAATTTACCGTCCGGCTCAAAAACTTTGGTATTCTCTTTTGTTGGAAAGCTATCCAAAGAAATAAATATTGAGAACAGAAATACGGTGGATGTAACATTGCAAGACA
>DASSHD010000169.1:0-4135 GCA_035693085.1 Hanamia sp.
CATACACTTTCTTTTCAGTGGCTGCCGATCCCGGATGGGTTGTCCATTCACCTTTTTCTTTTCCCAGATAATATCCTTCCCAAAACCCGCGGTTATAAACTTTGTTCAGTTCGGTTTTCCATGCTTCTGCTTTCTCTTGTGTGTAAGTTCCGTCCTGGATTTCCTGTATAGCCTGGCGATAAGCTTTGGTAACAGTATAGACATATTCCGGGCCTTTGCTGCGCCCTTCAATTTTTAAAATAGCAGCGCCACTGTCAATTATCTGGTCCAAAATATTAATCGTGCAAAGATCCTTTGGCGACATAATGTATTCGTTGTCTATCATTAACTCTTCATCGGTTTCTAAATCCCTTACTTTATAAGCATGGCGACAATTTTGAACACACGCGCCGCGGTTCGCAGACGAATTTTGAGAATGAAGGCTTAAATAGCATTTGCCGGAAATGGCCATACACAAGGCACCATGAACGAATACTTCTATCTTCATTAATTCGCCTGAAATTCCCTTAATCTTTTTCCTGGAAATCTCATCGGTAATTTGTTTTACCTGCTTCAACGTAAGCTCCCTGGCAAGCACCACAGCATCTGAAAAGTTAGCAAAGAATCTTACGGATTCAATGTTACTTACGTTTGCTTGTGTAGAAACATGGACAGGAATCCTTAGTTGTTTGCAATGTTTCATTACGGCAAAATCAGCAGCGATTACAGCATCTATATTTTGTTTTTTTACTTCCTTTAAAATAGTTTTCAGCAATTGCATGTCATGCTCATAGATTACCGTATTCAAAGTGATATAAGACTTAATATTGTTTTGTGAGCAAATAGCTTTGATTTTCGATATATCATTCAACGAAAATGAATTGATTGATTTAGCCCTCATATTTAGCTGCTCTACGCCAAAATAAATTGCATCGGCGCCGGACTGGATGGCTGCATGTAAATTTTCAAAAGAACCTACCGGTGATAACAGTTCAATTTTCTGTTTCATATTTTTCGGCATTATTCAATAAAGGAGACAAATTATTTTCTTCAATTTTCTCTACAATCATTTGTAAGAGTTCATCAGCCTGCTCCTTATCAAAGTCAACATGATTCTGCTTTTTAACACCATAGCCAGTGAGTTCAAAATGCAAATCAGGTTCTATTGAATGATGGCTTAGACAGGCTTTTGAGCAGGCAAGCGGGCATCCATCAATCACAATAATTTCTCTTCCGGCTTTCGCAGTATTTACTAATTTTTTCACATTGCCCCCAACCCCGGCAATGCACGACATGTCAGCAATTCCTTTTCTGTCAATCTGAATCGCTATATAATTGGCCATTTGCGCAGCGCTGGAACATCCGGAGCATGAATAAATAAGTGGTTTCATATTTTTTGTTTATCGTTTTTACTGTGTTTTCAAGCGCATTCCGCTACAACCGGATGAACGATACCCAGGCCTTCCAATTCCACTTCAGCCTTGTCTAAATAATCATTAAAATCTTCGATACCCCGTTCAGTAAATCCATTACAGGGTTGAACCATTTCTCTGTAATATTTTATTCCGGACATCAATTGATTGTAAAAACCTAAAAAGTATTTTTCTCTTTTACTATCCATAATATCTGCTTCATCCAAAAGTTTTTCTTTTAGATAATTGATATAAATAAACAGCTCATTAATGAAGACATGTGGTCTGCTACTGTCAGTTATAATATTGGTTCTTCCATAAATATGATCCGTCATTTCCTTTAGCGAAACTGTTTTTGAGAAATAAGCAATGTTAGGACCGGGGCAAATGGTAACAGCAGTAAGGTTTTTTAGAAATGGTTGTTCATATTTGATCGCTGCGGCATTACTTAGTCCAACACATAAACATTCTTTGTCTAATACTATTTTTAATTCACGTTCGTATTGTTCAACAGATAGATTCAATGATTGTAATTGGTTTATTTTCAACTTTTGATATTTAGCGGAAGCAGTACAAATTGGTTCTTCAGTAAATTCAGTATTACTAACCAAATGCTTTTCTGTACAAGGACTTCCGGGGCGGCCTGCCTCTATTCTTTTCTTTTTTTCAAGATCGGAACTGGTTCCTTTTAGATAATGAAATGGAACGCCTAAAGGAGAATTTTTACTTAGATACGAATCAGATTTTTTTGCTTTTTGTAATAATTCTAATGTAGGATCATCTACCGTAGTGGCTTCGGGAACGAGTAAAAAAGGCGTACCCCAACCGGTGCTGTCAATACCATAATAATTATGCAACAATTCACATTCTTCATAAGTTCCCATTCCACCTTGCGCGGTAATTCTTATCGGATGTGGTTGACTAAATGTGGCAAAAGATTTTGCTTCTAAAGCCTTGTTATATATTTCAAACAAAGCAGAACTGAGCTCATTTCGTTTCATTTTAAATTCTTCCAATATGGGCCCCATCAAATATCCATCAGTAGCAAACGCGTGTCCACCGCAGTTTAAACCAGATTCAATCCTGAATTCACTTACCCATATTCCTTTCTTAGCAAGATACTTTCCCTGTATCAATGCAGAACGATAGTCACTTACTTTGATTGCAATTTTCTTTTCAAACTGACCTGGTCCTTTCGCATCGAATTCTCTAAACGTTTCCAGGTAATTGTATAAACGCGGATTCATCCCGGCAGAAAAAACAACAGAAGAGTTAGTAAGATCGCTTTTTGCGTAACCTCTCAAAGCCGCTAATGCATCTGAACCGTTTTCTATTATAGCACCCTCTTTGGTATAATTGTTTTTATCCAACTTGGTCATGATGTTTACATCAATGCTTCCTGCGGTTATTTCATCTCTAAGCACCTTTCTCAGTTCTTCTTTTTCAACATGATCTTTAGTCCCGGTCATCTGTCTATATAATTGTTTGATACTGCTATCCTCGGGCAGCATCTCAAAATATTTTATAATTTCAGAACCAGCTTCGAATAAGGATCTTTTTATTTTCTCTACCTGTGTTGATACTATCCTGTTCACCAGGTTTAAATAGTCGGTAATTCTTTTTTCCCGGCAATTATCTTCTTTTGTAGCGATGGGAAAAAAAGGTTCATTAATGTAAGAGTAATAATGTTTACGCATCATTTCTGTCAGCCTGTCCTCCATAATGGAAATGACTGATGAGATACCATACTGTGCTACTTTTATTGGAGAATCAATAGTAAAAGCTAATCCCATAACAGGGATGTGAAATTTGTGTTGTGAAGGGTACATAATAAATAAAATAGTGCGTGATTTTTTTTGATAATATTTAAAAATGGATTTTGTTGATATGGATTGAAGTTGAAATTCAGGCGAATTGATTAGCCGGCTTTTCTACTCTTTGCCATGAGAGTTTTTTAAAAATGCCAGGAACATTGTCTGTCATCTTTAACTGATTTAATTGTACGGCCCATACCGTACCTGGGATAGCTATGGCCAGAGGAAATCTGGTATGGTAATTTTTAAAAGCATCCATACATAATGGATCATTTTCAGCTAAAAGCACACCGGTGAATTGTATTCCTTTCGCGGCCAGTTTATTCAGTTTATCAGGCATAATGGTTCCCGACACCTTTGGATTTTGCAGAAGGATTTTTGAATGATAAGCGGAAGCAGTTGATTTATAATAGAGTAAATTTTCTTTACTGTTGAAGGCAAAGAAGCAACTAAAGCAATAAGGCTCATTTAATTCGTTTACACAGCAAATGGATGCTGCTGTTTGCTTTTTTAAAAAGGTAAGGATTCTATCGTTCATAAACGTTTCCAGGTATCTGGCAAAAAATATTTTAGGTAAAACTAATAAATAAAGACAATTTTGTCCTAATTTATTTTTGATTTTATGATTTTGATCATCCCCCTGCTTTTAAATTAACATTTCCTATGATTAGTGTAACCAAAATCTTTAATTTCGAAATGGCACATGCCTTACACAACTATGAAGGGTCTTGCGCTAATATTCATGGGCATTCCTATATATTGCATGTAACTGTGAAATCCACAAAGGAAAGAGAGAGTGAACTCGTTCCGCCAGGCTTTATTATTGATTTCAAGGAATTAAAAGAGATTGTAAATACCAAAGTAATTTCCCTGCTTGATCACAAGTTAGTATTGTCTTTTGAATATATGAATTCCTTAGAATCGCATACC
>DASSHD010000170.1:0-2899 GCA_035693085.1 Hanamia sp.
ATCCTGAATCGGAAGTAAGTATTCCGTTTTGTTTTCCCAGTATGGTAACGGTTACACCTTCCAATGGGTCTTCATTCTCATCTATTACTCTGCCTGATACATAAGCTGTTTTCTTTTGTGCAGTTGATGAAAGTGTTACTAAAAGGAAGAAAATAAAAACCGGTATTCTCATAAAGTGAAGATAATATTTTATAGAATGAACTGTCAACAAAACTGAAAATCGTCGCTTATGTGATTTCATTTTTGCGCAAATTTAAGGTTGTCTGATCTCCTTTAAAAAAATTAATGGGAACAGGTATAAATTGAATTGCAAATTATAAGTCAGGAATAGAAGCTACTTCTATCAATATATAATAATGATTCAGGTAATTAGTGACTTTTAGGACAAGACAGTGTGTATTCCAAATTGTCGCCGGTTGGTGAAGACACCAACCGTGGCAGCCTGCCGTGGGCGGTGTCCACTGCCCACAAGCAGAGCGACCATGCGAAAATTTTGGATGCACCCAAACTTTTCAAAATGAAATCAATAATGATTTTTTTGAAAGAAATTTATTACTGCTTTCGCGAATTCAGGAGTAGCGGATGCATGATTGTGATCGCCGGGGCAATACTCTAATTTACTGTTGGGTATAAGCTTTGCCAGTTCAGCAGCAGAGCCGTTGTCAGCATCTTCGCTGCCGCTTATCACCAATACCGGGTGTGTTATTTTACTCAGTTCTTCCTTGCTGGTAGAAGGTTGTGATCTTTGCAAATAAGCAAGAGCAAGCTGGTCCAAATTCTGATATTTTACATAATCAACCATCCCTTTTAATTCGGGAACAGAATCGCCCATCAATGCCCTGTAAAACATAATTCTCCTTGGCCATTCTGGATTTGTAAAATCGGCTCCCATGCCGCCTAATACTGCCGCATGTATTCTTTTGTCGAGAACAAGTAGTCGTGCTGTTATAATAGAACCTCTTGAATAACCAACTACACTATATTGTTTTGTTTTCAGCAAATTCATCAGGATCATAATATCCCTGGCTTCGGCATCATTATCATAAGCTGTGGAATCGTGTGGCTTCCCCGATTTTCCATTGCCACGCATATCAGGGATCACAACTTTGTATCCATCGTTCAACAGATCATTATACAGAGCAGTTCTTTTCCATGAACTCCCATCAACAATGAAACCATGAACCAATAAAACCGGCTTCCCCTCTCCACTTACTTCATAATAGATTTTAGTGCCATCGAAAGAAGAAAAGTATGCCGAATCAACCGGATATTTTAAATCTGATAAATGTGTTTGTGCTTTTGAATGGTTGAACAAAAAGAAACAGGAAATTAAGAATAGCAGTCGCATTTGTAAAAATTTATTGAATGAAGTTATCATAAATAACAATACGAAATGAAATGCTATTTAAATCAAAATATCAATTATTTATTGGTTTACTGCAATCCGTTAATAAAATGAATGAGAAGTTTTTAGCCGTTTGTTTACAAAGCAGTAACAAGAAAGGACAATAATTAAAAAGATTCGTTTAATGCGGCAACCGTGGTTTCAGGTAACTATACACCCATGTTCCTGCCATAGCGCTTAGCAATGTGACGATGGCAATGCTCAGGCCGCTTCCTATTTGCACGTAGATAGGGCCGGGGCAGGCGCCTGTCAATCCCCATCCTACTCCAAATAACAGTGACCCATACACGTAACCCATATTGAATGTTTTTTTCTTTATTATTACGGGTTCCCCATCCAAAGTTTTTATCTTGAATTTTTTTATGATAAAGATCCCAAAAACGGAAGTGGCCACAGCAGTAATAAAAATACCAAATATTTGAAAACCCTGGAAGCGGAACATTTCCTGCATCCGAAACCACGATACTGCATCTGATTTCATAAGGGTAATTCCGAATAAAGTTCCAATCAGCAGGAAAAGAAAATTTCTTTTTTTCATTATTATTTAAGGAGTAAGGGTAAAATAAAATTGGCAGTGAGAATGCCACTTGTGAAAAATAAAATGGTGGCAACGAGCGATGGCCATTGCATCATAGACAAGCCCGCTATTCCGTGTCCGCTTGTGCAGCCACCTGAATAACGGGTTCCAAAACCTACCAGGAACCCGCCGCCCACTACTATCATTAAATGTTTCCAGGTAAGTAAATGCGCCCAGCTATATACTTCCACGGGCAAAATGCGCGTCTGCGGAGAAATTCCCAAAGCCTGTAAATTGGCCAGGGTAGCGGCAGACAATGGCATAGGAGTTATCGGATGTAATAAAATTCCACCAATAAATCCTCCCAGTAAAAGCCCAATAGCAAAGAAAATATTCCATAGATGTTCTTTCCAGTTGTAGCTAAGAAATGGAATTTTTGCCGGAACACACATAGCACACAAATGGCGCAAAGAACTTGAAATACCCAATATTTTGTTGCCGGTAAGTAGAAGGAGAGGAACGCACAGGCCAATGATTGGTCCGGCTACATACCACGGCCAGGGGCGCCGCAGAAAATCAATAATTTCCAATTATTTATATTTTATTGAGGTGTAAAATTATTAAAAAAAGATGAACGAAGAGGGCTTCCCTCAAAATATTACAGTAAAAGAAGGAATAATGAATATTTCTGTTTTAGGTCAACTATGGAAGGTGAATATAAAAATAAGAATAAGAATTGTACTGATTTGTTTGCTTGTTTATTATGGGTTGGTTTACCGGCAATAAGCAGTTGTAGTTTTAACAATCATCAAAGGTTTTTCAATTTACTATTTTAACTGCTGCTGACATTTAAAGTTTACATTATTATATAAGATTTTTTTTGTTGCCACAATATTATAACATTAACTCTGGCATATTTTCCGGTTAGCTAAATTTGTCCTTGAGTGATTGATTGTCAAATACGAAAAAATATTTGG
>DASSHD010000171.1:0-2549 GCA_035693085.1 Hanamia sp.
TCAGGGCTGCCAGCGCGCCCACAGCATCAAGTACGGGTGCGAGGATAGCGCCCACAACTCCAACAGTCAGAGGAAAGCTCATTAATTCCCTTCCTGATTTTTCCGTTACGGTTATTCGTCTTACATTCCCTTCATCAATTAATTCCTTCACTTTTTTAAGTAAATTTTCCCCGGTGGTCTTAAAAAATTCTGTTGTACCCATATCCTGTTTTTATTTTGAAAGATAAATTTAATGTAATTGCCGGTTGCTTTTTCCAAAAATACCGGCAACAGTCTATTACTGGAAAAGTGAGAGGCACCGGCTAAAATCTGATTGTCATTAATCTTTCAATTCGTCATTTCCAGGATGATATATTGTGCGACTGATTAAAGAATATGCGCAATTTGTAAATTTTTCATTTTTTCCTGTTTTAAGCGTTGCAACACCCTAACAATTTTTCTCAATAATTTGGTACAATTCAGCCTGCTCATCGTCCATTTTGAGGAGTTTTGATTTTGTATGTTTGGATTCAGGAAGTGTGTACCTTATCTGATACATGTTGTGAGTTAATTCTGCAGCCTTCTTAAGAGATAAATTTGATTTTTCTTTGTATAGTATGCGTTCGAGTTCTTTATAAATGCTATATGCAGTGAACGCAATACAAATATGCGCCTCAATACGATGCCGCAATCTGTGATAAATTGGCCGTATTCTTAAATCAGTTTTTGACATCCGGAACGCTTTTTCAATATGCCAAAGATTTTTATAATTTTCAATTACTTGCTTATCCTTGATTTTAGTATTGGTGATGTAACCTTTTAAACCGTCCCACGCGTTATCCTGGTTGAACTTTTCATAATCGATTTTAATGGATATTTCACCTTCTAATTTCAAATATTTGTTGTACCCTTTGTTGTTGATGCTTGATTTAGTAAGTTTACCGGATTTGATTTGTTTCTCCAATCGCTGTAATCCTCTCTTTCGATTATGCTCATCTTTAGCGGCTCTGTGGTTTGCATAGCTAACAATAAGGCGGGTATTAGCAGACCTCTTTATTCTCAGAATATCGCCATCCATGAGTTTTTTGTCAAGTATCTGTTGCTTAATTTTTTCGGGCTCGCTTTTCAATCTTGCACCGATAATGTATTCATATTTTTTTTCCTCCAGAGCTATGATATTATCTTTGGATAGTAAGCCAGAATCGGCAACAACGATTGGTTTTTCCAGATTAAATTTTGCTGTTATTTTTTCAATAAAAGGAATCAGTGTATGCCCTTCATAAATATTTCCTTCAAAAATATCATAGCCTATTGCATAACCACCCAAGCCAACCAGCAAGCCCAAAAATATTTGTGGATTTTGATGTTTGCCATCCTTACTAAAACCTGTTTTTCGTAAATCGTCTTCATCACTTGCTTCAAAATAAAGCGTGGTCATATCATAAAATGCAATGCTTATTTTTCCATCTAAAACCTTAAGCGTATGTGCAAATACAATTTGTTCTACCTGTTCTTTTAACTTGTTATTGAGTTTATCCAAAAAACGATAAACTGCATCTTTATCAAGCATTAGACCCTGGAAGCGATACAAATATTCTATCGTCTTCAATTTGCTTAAAGGGAAGGCCAGGCGTGCAAGGACAAGGTGCCTGAATAGTTCTTCTTTAATCTCATTGAATCCAATACTGTCGTATATTTTACCGAAAATAATTTCCGGCCCTACTGTTGTGATACTTGCATTGTCAAGTGCTTCAAAAACTTGTTCAATAACCGTATCGCTTTCAGAAATAAACAATTTAGGTTGAGCGTTTAACCGTTCAATTTCCTGCTTAGCAAGAAATACGAGTTTTTGAATCTCCTGCTCATTATTAGAGCTGCCAATTGTTTTTAAAACTTTGTATTTCCCTCTCTCTTTAGATATTATCTGAATGGAAGTGCTGCCTGATCTATTCTTTAATTTTCGTAAAAACATAGCCAAAAATAGGTTTGCAACACCCATTTTCAAAACGCGATCCTGTAAAATCAAGGCTTTCAGAGGATGTTTTTAAAAAGTGCGTAAAACAGGAAAAACAACTTGACGAAATAATTTCAGCCTCAAATACCACACCCCAGGTAATTTTTAAGCATAGCACCCGGTGTGGAACCAGTAAAATGGTTAAAAACCGGCTCGAGAGAAATGACAATCCTGCCGGTATCAATTTCTATCTTGTTGATCTCTTCAAATACAGGAATATTTCAAACAGAATTGCTTCTCAATTTAATGTAATGCACGAATCTCCTCAGGTATTGGTGATTAATAACGGCAATTGCATTTACGATGAAAGCCACAGTGCTATCGTTTTTGATGAGATTGAAGAAGTAGTTGCGCAAAAATAAAAAAGCCTTTTATTTCTTGCTTTACTGTTAATCACCACTCAGGTATTGTTGCAATTCTGCATCTGTTTTTACCATTACATCGCGCACTTTGCTTCCCTGGTTGGGGCCTACAATCCCAGCGGCTTCAAGCTGATCCATGAGCCGCCCGGCACGATTGTAACCAAGTTTCATCCTTCGTTGTAGCAATGAAGTGC
>DASSHD010000172.1:0-3053 GCA_035693085.1 Hanamia sp.
AATTCACAAACGCTGCCCAGTTTCTTGCTGATGATCAAATGAAATTTTCTTCTAAAGGAGGCGATGATGCATGGGATGCTACAAAATATCTTAATATTTGGGTTTGTAATCTTTTTGGACGCACTTTAGGTTATGCTGTACTTCCCGGAAGCCCTTTGGAAAAAGATGGTGTAGTAATAAAATACGATGCTTTTGGTACAACCGGCAATTTAACTGCTCCTTACAATAAAGGAAGAACTACAACACATGAAATAGGCCACTGGCTTGGATTGAAACATTTATGGGGTGATAGCCTATGCGGTGATGATGGTATAGCAGATACTCCCCCTCAGGAAACCAGTAACAGTTATTGTCCCACATTTCCTCATCTTTCTTCATGCTCAATAAACGGTTACGGCGATATGTTTATGGATTATATGGATTTTACAGATGATGGATGTATGAATATGTTTACTCAAGGCCAAAAGGCTGAAATGAGGAGTTTATTTGCTTTGGGGAATGTAAGGAACTCTTTTTTAAATTCATCTGTATGTGATAGCTCAAATGCAGAAGCAGGGCCGCTTCCAACTAAACCGGTACCTGCTGATTTGAAAATAACCACTTATCCTAATCCATTTATTAACACAATTACCATATCATCCAATAATGAAGCTTCAGTAGTTGGAAAAGTTTTAAGATTATACAATATTGAAGGTAAACTGTTTTTAAATAAAATTATTCAATCTCAAAATACATTGCTTGATTTGGGTTATCTTCCTTCTGGCATATATATCCTGAAAATTGAAAGTACTAATGGAAGTTTTGTTTATAAATTAATAAAGCAATCTGCAGGATCGGTAAAATAAGCAATGTTTAAGGTGTAAATTTTTTGCAAAACTTTGCATTCGCATTGACTTTATTTTTACCAAACCATATATAGTTTTGTTACGTACATAAAGCAAAACTATTATCATGAAAAAAGTATTTTATTTGACGGCTTTTCTCGTTTGCACTTTTCTTACTAATTGTTCTCAATCACAATCAACAGATAAAAATAAATATCCTGATCCGAAAATTGTAAATTCTTATAAAGACTTTCCGATACAATATACAGATGCGCAATGGAAACAGAAACTGACTCCGGCACAATATTACATTCTCCGGGAGAGAGGAACAGAGAGAGCTTTTTCAGGGAAATACGATCATTTCTATAAAAAAGGGACTTATTATTCCGCAGCATCCTTACAACCTGTTTTCAGTTCAGCGACCAAATTTAATTCCGGCACCGGCTGGCCAAGTTTTTATGCACCGATTAACCAGGATGCGGTAAGACGTGTATTGGATAATTCGGATGGTATGGAAAGATGGGAAGTGGTAGATTCTAAAACAGGCTCACATCTTGGTCACGTTTTTGATGATGGGCCGCCACCTACGGGTAAAAGATATTGCCTTGATTCTGATGCGCTTATTTTTGTGCCGGAGGGAGGTAAACCACCTATGAGTTCAAAGTGAAATTGATTTAAAATAAGATAAAATCTCAATCACAGTAAAAGAACAAATATTGAGTTTTTCTCACTAAAAACTATGAACTAAAAACTAAGTCGCTTCTATGATCTTCTTCGTGCTTTCAAAATCTTTATGATGATAAGCATGAATACCTGTTTTTTTTGCTGCTTCCACCAGCATACTACGATCATCGAAATAGATACATTCTTCAGGTTTTGCCTGGGCTATTCCTAACGCAAGAAGGAAAATTCCAGGATCGGGTTTTCGCATTCCTACTTCACATGAGGTAATAAATGCATCAAAAAAATCATGCAGTTTAAATTTATTGATGCGGTACTGGTTTAATTCGCGCGGCTCATTGTTGATGGAAATTACTTTTATATTCTCATGTTTATTTTTCCATTTGATCATCCAGGGGAGCATATCGGGCAGTTGTACAGATTGTTCAAACATAAAATCTTTAAAATCTTTTCTTGAAAAATTTCTTTTCTTATGAAATACAACTGTGTCCAGATAATCATCTATAGATATTTTCCCCATCTCCCACACATTGAAAATAAAATCGTGGAGGATATCCATTTCTCCGTAATCAATCTTGAATTTTACCGCGGCAGCCATTCTTGACTCATGTCCCCATCCGTTTCTAAGTAGCACACCACCAATATCTGAAAATAAAACCCTGTAATGTTTCTTCATTTTTGAATTTGATTTAAAATAAAAGAAATTTTTTATTATTAAAATTAAGCGGGAACTTAGAAAAAGCAATAAATATCTTTTAGAAATATTTTAGGAGAGCCTTAGTTAACTCAAATATTTTTCGATTCCAGGGTGCTCACTTTGTCCAGTCGTCTTTGAAAACGTTCGTTCCCTACATATTTTGCATTTAAAAAAGCAGTGACCAATTCCTGGGCCGCAGCATAGCCTGTAACTCTGCCTCCAAGGCATATTATATTCATATCATCATCTTCAACACCCTGATGTGCGGAAAAATGTTCATGGATAAGCGCTGCTCTTATTCCTTTTACTTTATTGGCGGCTACTGCAGCGCCTACGCCACTTCCGCAAATGGCAATGCCACGTTCTACTTCCTTAAATGCAACTGCATTAGCAAGAGGAATCACAAAGTCAGGATAATCATCGCCCTTATCTAATTTGTATGCTCCAAAATCTTTTACTTCAAATCCCTTTTCTCTTAAAAAATCAAGTATAATGTTTTTTAAATCAAAACCGCCATGGTCACAAGCTATACCTATTTTCATTTTATTAATTTTGTTTGTTCTTATTTGATTGTGAGTTTTTCTTTGTCTTTACTGAGGCTTGTTTCCATAATACAGCACCTCCCTTTATTCCATCCTTGTTATTTTCTATACTTATATTTTTATCTAATTTAATAGTAAGCAATTTTGCATTTCCTCCACTGATGTAAAGATGATCATAATTAAAAACCGTTTTTAATATTTCAATCACCTTTGCCATTCTTTTGTTCCATTTCTTTTTTCCTTTTTTTGTTAATGCTGCTTCTCCTACGTAAGCATTATAGTTCTTGCTTTTTGTTATAGGATGTTGAG
>DASSHD010000173.1:0-6944 GCA_035693085.1 Hanamia sp.
ACTTTTTCGTAACGCACCATAATATTTGCGCTCTGTTCTGCTTGCGTCCCACTTCCAGAGCCAAGATTAATATGTGGATCAGGAATACCCAGTTCTTCAAAAAAATTACCACTCATTTTTTTATCATAGTGCTGGCCGGTATGTACCAAACGGTAACTGATATTTTCCCCTTCTTTTGAAGCTTTCTCTATTGCTTCAATAATGGGAGCAATCTTCATAAAGTTGGGCCGTGCTCCGGCTATTAAGTCTATTTTCATTTAATGAATTTTTGTTTCCCAAAAAATTTCACGCAGCGAACGCAAAGATTACGCAGCGAGCGCAACGTAATAAATTGCTGCATTTGCCATATATCTTGCCGCGGTGCCCATCGCGTGAAATAACTGTGTGAAAAATTGTATTCCCGCTGCGATCTTTGCGTGAAATCTTGCCGTGAAATTTTATAAATTATTCGCCACTCTATGTATTCCGTCCTTCAAATACTTACAATTAAAATTCATCAATAATCCAAGACGCTTATCGGTCAATCTTAAATAAGTTAATGTTTGAGAAAAATGCACAGGAGCAACGGTTTCAATGGATTTTAATTCGACAATTACTTTATTCTCTACCAATAGGTCTATACGAAATCCTATATCAAATTCTAATTCTTTATAGACTAAAGGAACAGGCACCTGAGTTTGAACAGATAATCCTGCTTGAATTAATTCATAAGCCAGGGTTTTTTCATAAACACTTTCTAAAAGTCCAGGCCCCAAATGTTTATGCAACGCAAAAGCAACGTCTAAAATCTTTGTAGCAATTTCATTTTCAGTCATGATTAGTTTTTTAAAATGTCATTAATATATTTTACTCAAGGCTAAATATAGATTAATAGCCTCAAAGGGAATATAACACTTTAAATGATGCTTTCATGTAGGAATTTTTTCACGCAGCGCACGCAACGTACAAAAAAATCGCTGCGCTTGCTGCGTGTCTTATCGCTGCGCCCTCCGCGTGAAAGCTTACAAATCTACCCATCTCCTCTCCTTCAAACTCTCAATCGCAGCAAAACTTGCCTTTGTTGTATTCACCAATTCATCAAAGGGAATCAACGATGATCCCCCATTTAAAACACTTTGGGTAAGCAAGGTAAACTGTGCTTTATGCCCCTTATCCAATTTGGTCTTCAAATGAGAAAATCCTTTAAATCCATAGCCGGTAGTAATCCTGTAATTATCCATCACCAAAGTTCTGTCCTGCGAGTAGGCTTCTACTCTTTCTTTCGAATAAGTTTTGGATCCATTGGAAAAATAATTGATAACCCCCGTACTTCCATTTTCATATTTCAAAAGTATAGAAGCATTATCCGTATTTTCTGCAGGATTATTTCCCATTGCATTCATACAAACAGATTTCACTGTACTGCCCGTGAGAAAGCCAATCAAATCTATAAAATGGCAAGCTTCTCCAATGATCCTGCCCCCTCCCACTTTCATATCATGCACCCACATATTAGGCGGAATATTTCCTGCATTCATGGTCGCTATTACATTCATTGGTGCACTGCCCAGCAATTGTTTCATTTTTTGAATATGTGGAGAAAAGCGGCGGTTAAAGCCAACTGTCAATGTTGCATTGCCATCATAATTTTTTATTATCTCATTTAATTCTTCTTCATTAAGCGCCAAAGGTTTTTCTACAAAAACATGCTTTTTATTTTGCAAACATTCTATTACCATTGATGCATGAAGATTATGCCTCGTTGTGATCATTACAAGCGATACTTCCGGGTCATTGATCACCTGCTTATAATCCGTTGTGCTTTTTGCAATGGAATATTTTTTTGCCAATGATGTACCTGAAACTCCTTTTGCGCTTGCAATAGAGATTAAGGGTGCTTTTGCTTTTTTCAAAGCAGGCAGCATGGTCATTGCTGTAAAATTTCCCGCACCGATAATACCAAAACCACCTTTTGTACCTTGAAAAGATGCAGATGAAATTTGAATTACAGAACTGCTATTTGATTCTTCGGGATAAACCAATAAAGAAGCAATGGAGCCTTTATTACTGATGTTATCATAAATATTTTTAAAATCAGCCAAGGGAACTTTTTCGGTGATCAATGATCTTACTTCTAATTTTCCTGCGGAAATGGATTGTAAAATCGTTTCAAAATTTCTTTTTTCTGTCCATCGTACAAACGACAAAGGATAATCCTGTCCTTTTTGTTCATAGTTGTCATCGTATCGCCCCGGCCCGTAAGAACAGGAGACCTGGAAACTCAATTCCTTTTCATAAAATTCGGCACGACTGATATTTAACCCAATTACACCTACTAAAATAATTCTTCCCCGTTTACGGCTCATTTGTGCAGCCTGTGAAATAATAGTATCTCCTTTTGCAGAGGCCGTAATGATAACTCCATCCGCCCCTACTCCACCTGTAAGACCGTTCACCTGTTTTACAGCATCCGTCCCATCTTTGGGATTGATACCAATAATTCCTTTCTTCTCCGCTATTTCAATTTTGCGAGAATCAATATCAATACCAACAACGCGACAACCATTCGCAATCAATAACTCTGCAGTTAACAAACCAATTAAGCCTAATCCTATCACAACGATGGTTTCACCAAGGGTAGGATTACATAAACGGATTCCCTGCAATCCAATAGATCCGATTACAGTAAACGCAGCTTCATCATCAGAAACATTATCGGGAATATGTGCTACTAAATTCTGCGGCACATTTACATACTCAGCATGCTGGCCATTGGAAGCCACTCTGTCACCGGTTTTAAAATCAGTTACTCCATCACCAACTCCGATCACCTTCCCTACATTGCAGTAACCTAACGGTAATGGTTGTCCTAATTTATTAAATACAGCCTCCAGTGTTGGCATTAAGCCATCAGTTTTTATTTTATCTAAAGCCTGCTTTACTTTATCCGGCTGTTGACGCGCTTTTTGGATTAAATTGCTTTTACCAAACTCTACCAACATCCGTTCTGTGCCAAGCGACACAAGGCTACGGCTGGTTTGTATTAATACGTTTCCTTTGCTCACCCGAGGTGCAGGGATATCTTCGAGAATAGTTTCTCCTGTATTGAAGGACTGGATTATTTGTTTCACTAAATGAGGTGTTTTTTAAAATAATATTCTTAAGAATAAATCATCATTTGGAAGTTTTCTCCCAGACAATTTGTTTAGGACACAGACGATTTTAACTTTACAAACCCTGCCGGAACCGCTTGTCTTTTAGCGGCCTGACAATTTCTGTTCACATATCAACCACGATTCAGGCTTTCTATTTGGAACGAAGAATTCATTTTACAGAACCGGATTACCTGTATTGCTCTCCACAAGATCCGCATCGTTCATAATTTCTCTTCTCTTTCTACTCGCATCAAAAGTTGCTTTATTCCAGTATTTTTTTTTTGCATTCAATAAAAGCATAAAAGTAAACCAGGGAAAGAAAAGAAATTGCCCACCGGTTAAATTACTTTCAAAAAATGGAATAATCATTAACGGGGGTAAAAGAAGCGTGTATTTTGAATAATACTTTGCGAATTTAACCACTGGCCTCAAAACCATAAAACTCAGGAACACCAGGAATAAAGGAATTCCAGCGCCGAATAAAACCTCGTAATACGAATTATGATACCCTTTAAGTACATCCCTGTTTTTCAATAAATTAAAATTAAACATCCCTATACCTGTAATCCATCTGGTTTTGTCAGCATTAAATTGATCAAACATTACCTGCGCAGTCTCAAAACGTGATTCGCCCACTTGCTCCTGTTTTTCAGTTTTATTGCTGGCATAATTAAGAGAAGAATTTGGGTCTGCCAAAAGATATGCTACGAATCCTAAAACAACAAGGATCCCAGCGATCTTATATTTTATATTCAGCTCTTTATATTTGAAAAAAAAAGGGATCATTGCAACAGCCATTGAGAGCCACGAAGCCCTGTTAGCTGAAGTAAAAAATAAAATAATTGCAATTAAAAATAAAAACCCAAAAAATATTCTCCAGTACTTTTTTAAATGAACATCTTTCCATACAAACAAGTAAGCCAGAATATAAATGGCTGCTGACCATCCGTAATTATTCGAGCCAAATGCCTGCTCATCGCCTCCCGGACCATAGATGTTGGTAGCTGCAATTTTCCCACCCGAAACAATATAAATAAGCAATGGCACACAATAAATAAGTAATAGCCCCCAATGCAATCCTGATAGAAGAAGGCTCACACCAAACTTAGATACCAGGTAAGAAAGCGACAGATAGACATAGACTAAGGGAACAAAAAAGGTGAGAACACGGAAATAGCCTTTGGAGTCCGTACCGGTGCCAATGGATACATATAAAATAAGAATTCCGAAAACGATCGGCGTAAAACCTGAATCAAAAATTCCCATAGGGTTTATAATGGAGTTGGAGGAAAGTAAATAGACAAAAGAGCCAAATAAAAAAACATTCTTCAAAATCGAAACATTTCCAGTCAGCACACCGCCGGTCCAATTGCCTATTGCATAGCCAATGATAACAAATAACGCATTTAAGAATAAAAGCCGGCCAATCGGGTCTCTCATTAAAGCATACAATTTGATTTCATTTTTTGCTAAAAACACTTCTGGAGATGCTTTTTAAAATTTAAAATTATTTTAGCAGAGGAAAAACGTGCCAGATGATTCGTAATATCATCCAAATATTTTTCCATGGAAATACCCATTGCCTCTGACAGAGCTATTCGCAATGCGACAGGATCATCCGGAGTAACTAACCTTACAAAACCGTTATCACCAACTGCTTCGGGAATGCCACCTATATTGGTGCTTACAATTTTGCATCCCATGGCCATTGCTTCAAGGTTTGCTACTCCAAAGGCTTCCTTTTTTGAGGGTACACAAAAGATTTCAGCTTCCTGCATTTTATTATAAACTTCATCAGGCTGCAGATAACCGAATAGCTCAAATGGAACATTGGCCTCCTCTAAAGATTGTTTTATCATTTTGTGGTGTTCATCTGAAGGTCCAACTATGGTCAGTTTCACTTTTCTATTAATATTTTTCAAAGCATCCACAAGTGTAAATAAGCCACCCAGTACAAAATCCGTTTTTACAAAAAGCACTGAACCCGGTTTCTTTCGTAACAAAACCTCCTTTCTGTCAAACTTAACTAACCTGTTTTCAATCCCTTTGTGCAGCACCTTAAATAGCGATGCGCGGCAATGGTAGTGACACTGTAATTTTTTTTTTAAAAATTCAGAATTTACAATAATACACTTTGAAAAATGACAGGTTAGATATTCCACATAATAGAAAATAACCCGTTTATTGAATTTTGCCTTTCTTTTAAAAACTGAGACTATTGAATTAGATGCATTGGTATAATCATTGATCATACCAACCGTTCTTTTGAACAGCAGAAAACTGAATAAACCAATAATCGCGTTATTATAAACCAGGAAATCAAAATGAAAATCTCTCCTGATCTTCATTGCAGTTCTGTGGTATCTCCACATTCTGACAAACTGGCCTAATAGCCTGAAAGGTTTGGCAATATTAAGTTCCAGTTTATAAACAAATGGCACTGCAAAAGTTGTTTCTTCAGTAAGAATTCTGATTTCAAGATCTGCTTTTCCACCTTCATTTAAGAGTAAATGCGCAAATTTTGCAGGACCATTACTTACTTTTTCAAACGCGTTAGTACAAAATAAGACCTTCATTTTTTCATTAACTACTTTGTTCTTCATTGCGAGCTATAAAGAAGTTTGTTCATTCTGTACACGTCATTGCGAGGCACACATTCAAACTTTAAATTAGCTGTGTTCTTTCTCACATTAATGCTTGCACTTTCAACTCATGAGATTGCCGCATCGCTAACAACATCCACCTAACAAGAAAAATTAATCACATCTTTTCGCAATGACGTACACGGATGCCATTCAAGTAAGTTGATGTGCTTTTAAAAGATTTCCTTCTACACTTTCCCAGGTATAAGTATGTTTTAATTCACCTTTAAAGCTGAATGTATTTTTAGCTTTTTGAAGATTGTGATACAAAGAGGTATAATCAACAACATCATACCGGGGAATAATAAAACCAATTTCTTTTTCTTTTACCCAACTGCTAATCTTTACTTCTGCATTCATAATAAGAGGAGTGGACGTTTGAATTGCATCATATACTTTATTTGGAGACGCATTGATATTATTTTCATTGATGGGCGCATAAACACAAAGGATATAATCAGCCTTTGTTTGGGCTAATTCTAAAGCTGCATGCTGCGGTATTACTCCCAGAAATTCAATTGTACCAGGATAGTAATTTACCAGGTTCCTGGTATAGTCATCACTGAACCATCCGGCCATGTAAATTTTTAAAGACAGACTCGTTTTCAATAATCCCTCAACTAATTCCGTACCGCGGTTCAAACCCATCCATCCATTAAAAAGTATCCTCAGGCTGCCTGACTTTTCTTTTTCATCTTTACTTGAAAAATATTCAGGATAATTTGGTAATACAATGCATTTTCCACGAAGCGATTCAGGCATCAGGTAGTGACGGTTCTCATCTGTAACGATTATTTTATTGGCAGGCCAGTAAAGCAACATTTTCAGCCATCTTCTTTTTTCTCCACTTTTGTTCTCTCTCAAAAAAATAGAATCAAAAAGATCTAATACCGTATATTTAAAAAATAGGAAAGGGTAAAAAAAAATATAGAGTTGCTCATTGATGATATGAATACTTTTTATTTTCCGGGTAATCAACAGCTTTATAAAAATAAGTATTTGCTTTATCAGCACTGGAATTGAATTCCTTTTGCCTTGAATCAAAATCACTTCTGTACAATATTTTGCGAGGTAGCATTTTGTCTTGTCTCCAACTCCTAAAAAAATAACTTTACTGTGCTTATATAGCGTGCTAACTTCTTTATTGATCCTCATATCGCTTCCATCG
>DASSHD010000174.1:0-3761 GCA_035693085.1 Hanamia sp.
CCACATTCTTTCACCAGTTTTAAAGTCAAACCGGCATCTAATTCAAACAATGCAAAGTCATTTACTTCATTCACTTTTTGAAGATTGAACCGCTTAGAAAAAAAATGCTCAAACTCATTTATAATCTGTTCCATTGAGTAAGAAACCGGGTTTACAATTTCTACGATTTTATTTGTTTCATACCGGCTCAAATAAACCCTTAAGAGTTTTGCAAAATGTGCAGCATCTAAAAAATTGCGAATCAAAACAGGATTTACCGTTATTTGTTGGTTTACTGTTATCGCATTATACAAATAATTAAAAAGCGTATGCGTATTCCAGGGATTATTGCCGACAAGATTGGTGGTGCGTATAATCAAATAATTTGCAAAATGATCAGCGATAAAATCTTCGAGATAAAGTTTATGCTTTACATAAGCACGATGGTGATTTGCTTTTGAATTTACCTGCGAAGTGCTGAAATAGATGAAAAGTTTATCTTCCTCTTTTTTAGCTATTTCTTTAATTTCTTTTATTTCAAAATTATTCCGTGGAATATTTTCCAGAATAGAATTTGAAATACCATTGGCATAAAACAAATACTTGTCTTCATCCATTTCCTCCAAAGCATTTGCCAGTAAACCTCTTCCAATGGTCATTGAATTATCTAACTGTTTATTTGATTTTGTGATTAAGTAGGTTTCTCCACCAAATTCTGTTGATTGACCACCACTGTATTTCGTGAGATTGATTTATAAATAACACAACCCGCGCCAATAACCACATTATCTCCTATTTCTACATCTTTTAAAATCACCACATTAGAACCGATCCAGCAATTATTGCCTATTACAATCTTCCCAATATTATATCCCTGTTTGGAAATTAGTTGGGAAACATCCCCATATTGATGATTGTGATCGTATAGCAATACATTTTCTCCAAACTGATTGTCATTTCCGATTCCAATATTTCCCAGGCAATTTATAGAGCAGTTGTTATTGAAAAAACAGTTTGCTCCCATACTGATTTTTCCTGAATGCCCCAGGAGGATTTTTACACCATCTCTAAAAGTGATGCCATTACTTACAACAAGTGTAGTTTCACTAAGGTCAGATTTTATGGAAAAACCTTTACCCGCTTTTAAAGAAGAATGAATACTGAATCTTCCTTTGTAAAGTTGAGAATAATAAAATATTTTACTTTTTAAAGTAAGCCGCTCATAAAGAGAATTTATTTTTCGCACCAATCTTAAAAAAATAATTATCATTTTTATTTACCCCGAAATATTTTTTTGAGAAAACTAAAAAATCCAAATGGAACACCCAGGTTATAAGCGATAAAATACATAAAAGATTTAATTCCAGGATTTAAAATCAAGTCTCGTTTCAACCAATAAGCTGCACTAGGGTATTTATGCTTGTAAAAAATAACCGTTGAAAAATGGATGTTCTTTTTAATTATTTTTTGGATACCCGCATTCACTTTTTGATAGTAGCTGTATTTTATACGTAACACACTATCAATACTTCTTGCGTTTGATTTTTCATTGTTCGACATTGATTTTGGATGCACCCTGTACAATGCAGTCTTTCCCGGCAAATAAATAACCGGAAAATTTTCAGCCAATTTTAACCACAGATAATAATCCTGCACCTGCATACTGTCGTCGTATCCCCCTACCTGGCGTGCCAGTGTTGCATTTATTAAAACAGAAGGAAGCGGAATAAAATTAAAATCAAAAAGTTGCTTAAAAATATTTCCCTGGGGCATCTCTTTCTCTTTATAATTTATTCTTTTTAGATAATCATCCTCTGTCTTAATACTATTTTCATCTATCACACAAGCGTTAGAATAAATCAAGGCTGCATTTTCATTTAATTTTAAAATTTCAATTTGCTGTGAAATTTTATCCAAATAGAGTACATCATCAGCATCTAATGTTTGGTAATATTTTCCAGATACATTTTTTAAAATAACATTACAGGTGCCAGATAGCCCTAAATTGTTTTCGTTCTTTATAAATTTTACAGGAACTGGTCCTTTATAATTTTTAATCCATTCTTCTATAACCTCTCTCGAATTATCGGTAGAGCAATCATCCACAATAATCAATTCAATGTTAGAATAATCCTGGTTGACTGCGCTTTCAATTGCCTCAATAATATAATGAGCATAATTATAATTGGGAATACCAATCGTAACTAAAGGATTATTGCGTGAGTGTATTTCAAATTGCCGAATTGCTTTGCTGCTTGTGGGCGGTGGAGACACCACCCACGGCTGGCCACTCCGGTTGGTGTCTCCACCAACCGCCGACAATTTGAAATGCGCCCTACTGCCTGGTTCATTTTCTAACATAAATCTTAACTAAAGATCGTTTTTACAATATCCGGGAATTTTAATCCTGAAAGTTTCATCGCCTGATAAACCGGAGTAATACGATGCGTATTTTTTATATTTCTCAAACACTCTTTCAAAAAACTTTTTCTTGCGTCCAAAAGCAATTGCCTTTTTCCTTGCTCAGAAACCGGCAATTCCTGTAATTTCAATATGTCTCTCATAAAAGGATAATTGTAGAACAAATAAGAAAAGCGGTTTTTGATTTCCTGCCCTTCATGCTCACGGTAGAAAAAAAATTCTTTTTTCAACATTACCACAGGAAACAGGGAAGCCATTTTTATATTAAAATACATGTCGGAAGGAACTCCATAATCCGGTTTATATCGCCCGGCTTTTTCAAATGAATCTCTTCTTAAAATAATACCGGAAGGACCAATATTCAAAAATGAATTTTGAAAAAAATGTTTGTTTACTGCTTCATCTGGTTTTAGATATTCTTCTTCTACTTTATTCTGCGCCTGGAATATTCCCATTCCTGCCTCCGGGTATTTTTCCATCCATTCTACACAATAGCTCAACCCCCAATCATAAATTTTATCATCAGAATCGAAGTACTTTATATATTTCCCTGAAGCGAAGGAAGCTGCTTTATTTCTGTTAGGGAATTGCTGCAAGTTTGTTTCATTCACATGCACTTTTATTCTTGGATCCTCTGACTCATATTTCTTAGCAATAGTCACTGTATTATCTAAAGAAGCATCATCTATAACAATCAATTCAAAGTTTTTATAGGTGGAGGCTAAAACGCTTTCAATTGCCTCTGCAATATATTTCTCCCTGTTGTATGCAGTCATCAATACACTTACCAATGGCATCTCTTTCGTCATTCTTAAAGGAGAGATTTATTAATGGCAACAATTAATCCTTGTTGGGAATTGTAAATAGTATGATGCATCAATTCAAAATGAATGCTATCTAATAATGTAAAAAGGTGTTCTATTTTGGCTCCTTCTTTTCCCCATAAATGATATTCCATAGAAAGGGATTTTACCTGTTTCCAGTTTTCGTTATCCTCCAGTAATCCCCATTCTGCGCCTTCACAATCCAGCTTAAGAATATCAATCTTCCCAATTCTTTTTATCACTGTAGCAAGTGAACTTCCGATAACATTTCCCGTGTCTGATTTACTTGCTGTTGTCGCCAGATCAGATTCTGTAAAATGCAGGTTCACTTTGCAATCGTATTGCATAACAGCTTCCAAATAAGGAGTGGCGTTTAATTGAGCAGCATTAAAGTTCAATGTGTCCGCCAATTGAGGATTGGGTTCATAACAATCAATTTTAGCCTCGGGAAAAAATTGACGCGCAGCGATAACAAACACGCCCTGGTTGGCTCCAACATCTACAATGGCTTTTACGTTACCTAATTTCTTTTTTAAA
>DASSHD010000175.1:0-7943 GCA_035693085.1 Hanamia sp.
CAAGTAAGCAAACTACCCTGCCTGCCGGACAGGCAGGCTGACCAGCAGGCAAACAAATAATGCGAATTTTAATTTTACTGAATCTCCGGAATTATCAATTTTCAATTAACATTATCCTCTGATTCCCTTATTTCTTTCATCGTCGTGTTCTGAATTACGCGCCTTATATACAATTTTGTAAAGTAAGGCTCCTAAAACAGCTATTATTGCAATAACGATACTTATAATGGTACTGAACATATTTATTATTTACTGATTAATTTTATGAATCAGCAATGAATATACAATGAATTTATTTTCAACATTCAGACTTTTTGCAAAGGTCGTTACTGAATTCAGTTTCCAAAGTGATATGCTGAATATTATTGTGCTGTAACTGATGTTTTAATTTATTTTTAATGGCTGTAATTTGCTCTATGCCCGTTTCCTCGTCAACTACCAAATGTGCAGTCATGGCATTTTCGGTAGTACTCATTGCCCACACGTGTATGTGGTGCAGGTCTTTGATGCCTTCAATTTTTTCAGCATTCTTTTTGATTTCGGTAATATCTATGTTTTTGGGCACTGCGTCCAAAGTGAGGCGCAGGCTCTCTTTCAGTAATGACCAGGTAGTGACTAAAATAACAACAACAATCAGCAAGCTTATTATAGGATCTATCCAATACAATTGGGTATAATAAATAATAATACCACCGGCCATGATGCCTGCGCTTACCAAAGCATCTGCCATCATGTGGAGATAAGCGCTCTTAATATTGAGGTCGCGTTCTTTATTTTTTAAAAATAAGATTGCTGTTACAAAATTGATAATGATACCGATTCCTGCTACAATGGCGATAGTTATTCCGGGTAAAGCGGGCGGGTTTGAAAATCGCCGAATCGCTTCATAAGCTATTGCGCCGATAGAGATCATCAATATCATCGCATTGAATAAAGCCGCAAGGATAGTGGTTTTGCGGTATCCGTACGTGAACTTATTATTTGATTTTACTTTTAATAACCGAAACGCTAATAATGATAATGCAAGGCTTCCCACATCTGCAAGATTATGACCTGCATCTGATAACAGCGATAATGAATCAATGGAAAACCCAATAACTGCTTCAATAATAACGAAAAGAATATTCAAGCCGATTCCAATTACGAATGCGCTGTTGACATTTGTGAGAGCAACTGCATGACTATGATCGTGATGAGAATGATTATGCTCCATTTAATAAATTAGGTTTAATGCTTTTATTTTCACCGATGCATTGAATAGCAAAGTTAAAGCGCATTTCTATTGATTGTCTATCGGATCAAATTAAAATCTTTAATAAATATATTGTCTCTTTTCCTTTATAGCAAAAAATAATGAATATTTTAATTCTTCTCAAAAGCGCGCTTTCCAAAAGTTTTATTTAGCGCCTGAATGAAAATGGAAGTTGTGATTTATGAAAAACTTTGAATCGCAAAAACGGGCGGGTTATAACTTTTGGAAAGTTGGACAGCTCTTTTATTTATTTTAAAAGTCACAAAAAACTTTCCAAAAGTTGTGTGGAATTGAACTTTCCAAAAGTTTTATTTATCGCCGGAACAAAGATGAAAGTTGTAATTTATGAAAAATCTTGAATCCCAAAAATGGGTTGTAACTTTTGGAAAGTTTATTTTCAGTAAAGCAACAAATAATTATGATTTTGATTCTTCTCCAAAACTTTTGGAAAGTTGGACAGCTCTTTTATTTATTTTGAAAGTTACAAAGAACTTTCCAAAAGCCGTGTGGAATCGGGCTTTCCAAAAGTTTTATTTAGCGCCTGAATAAAAATGAAAATTGCGATTTATGAAAAACTTTGAATCACAAAAACGGATTATAACTTTTTAAAAGTTTATTTTCAATAGAACACTTATTCACCCCAGCATGTAATAATGATATCGCGTCTGCGGCCATGGTTGCGGTGTTCACATAAGTAAATACCCTGCCAGGTTCCTAATGCCAATGTTCCGTTACGGATTGGAATCAGTAGAGAACTCCCAAGCAGCGATGCTTTTAAGTGTGCCGGCATGTCATCATCGCCTTCATAATCATGAATATAATTTTTGTCTTTTTCCGGAACGGTTTTATTGAAAAAATATTCAAAATCCTGTCTTACGGTAGGATCAGCGTTTTCATTAATAGTTAATGAAGCTGATGTATGTTGGATAAAAACCTGGCATATTCCTACTTTCAAGTTCCTGATTTCTGGTAATGCTTCCGTTATTTCATTTGTGATTAAATGAAACCCTCGTTTTCTTTCTTTAAGTATTATATGTTGCTGAAAAATTTTCATGTTTAATTAACATTAGTACCGAAGATAGCTCACAAACACTGTGCTAAATTAATGGCAGAAGAATTTAAAAAAAGTTTTTAACTACGATAATGAAACACATAAAAAGTATTGACTTAATTTTACAAAGTAAAAAAATCAAAAAATATGAAAACGAATTCTAACGACTCCAATCCTGAAAAGAAAAAAAAGATATATGGAGATCCTGAATATTCAGCAAATGAAGACATTTATAACCGTGAAGAAAAAGAACCTTATAGTGATAAGGAACTTCCCAAAAAACAGGATGGAAAAATCCGGGTTCCGTTAGACGAAGGCCTCGATGTACCTGGCGCTGAACTGGATGACAAGGATGAAAAGATTGGCGAAGAAGATGAAGAGAATAATTATTACAGTCTTGGAGGCGATGACCACAATGACCTGGATGAAGATGAGGAAGAATAGCTCTTTAAAAATTCAAAAGCTAATTCATCTTTTGTGTCAGGCCATTTATAAATCAAGCCTTTTATGGATTAAGGTTTACCAGATTTTTTTTTGCTTTTCTCGTTTTACTTCGCCTGACATACTTTTGCACAAAAGCCTGAAAACATCTCCTTTAAATTTCCGGGTTATAAAAATAATATAATGCATTTAAAGTTTTCTAACAGCGATATTGGGCGTTTACGCATTGCCGGTATTGCAGAAGGTATTTCTTTTGTTACACTCCTTTTCATTGCCATGCCGGTAAAATACATAGCCGGAAACCCTGGCCTGGTTTGGTATGTAGGCTGGGTACATGGCTTGCTTTTTCTTCTTTATATCCTCGCGTTGGTTGCTGTTAAAATAAACCAGGAATGGAAGTTTAAGAAAACGGCAGTAGCCTTTCTGGCATCATTAGTTCCTTTCGGCACTTTTATTATGGATAAATCATTACGAAAGGAAGAACAGAATTTAAAAAAGTAATGAATGATGTATTGGAAATAACGTACTTGGAATTAATGATCCGGGCATTAGAGATTTACGAATAGCTCTTGCAATAAAACGATAGATTCTG
The DNA here is from genome assembly GCA_035693085.1 of Hanamia sp. Taxonomy (GTDB): domain Bacteria; phylum Bacteroidota; class Bacteroidia; order Chitinophagales; family Chitinophagaceae; genus Ginsengibacter. The sequence goes on from DASSHD010000175.1 coordinate 3,337, forward strand.
AATTAAGAAATGAGCAGATTGTGATCCTCCGGTTTTTCCCCGAGGAAAGAAAAGGATGTAGAGATTTGTACTTCACAAGGAGCAGATTAGTGAGTTTTTCAGGTTAAATGATTCGCTGTTTTTGTCATACATGCGGTATCAATTGCCACTAACTTTAGTTAGTGGAATTGAGGTTGCTTTTCCTGGCTTTAGCCAAAAGTTAAAAGACTTTTTCTTGTAAAGAATCAATAGATTTTGGCTAAAGCCTTTGGAGATATTTCATCAATCCACGGGTTGAAACCCGTGGCAATTCAGCCCGTGGCAATTAAAATAACCTGACCCTATACTTCGGAGAGACATTAGTAGGTTTTCCAGGTTAAACTATTCGCGGTTTTGTCCCTTACAAAGTATAACTTTAGAAATTTAATCCGTTAACTCATTGTTCTCTCCAGCCTCTCAGAAAGTCTCCAATCTTCATTCTTTTTCTTCCTTCCTGCTGGATATCTTTTAAAGAAATAAATCCATCCTTTGCTGCAAATTTTAAATAGGTTTTGTGATCGGTAATCCATTTCCCCGGTTCGGTTTTTTGGTCAGAGATTTCTTTTTTGGAGGAGAAAATCTTCAGCTTCTTTCCGTTTAGAAAAGTAAAAGCGGCAGGATAAGGAGAAAGGCCACGAATCAAATTGTAGATTTCATCTGCTTTTTTGTTCCAGTTTATTTCACAGGTTTCTGTAAATATTTTGGGAGCATGATGTAAGATTCCCAGTTCCGGGATATTACGTTGTGCTGTTTCATCAAGATTACCTTTTTCTGATTCCTGAATGGTTTTTAAGAGTAAGTCTGCGCCCACATTCATCATTGTGTCATGCAAGGTTCCGGCAGTATCATCTTCATTGATATTTATTTTTTCCTGTAATAAAATATTGCCGGTGTCTATTGCATGTTGTAATTTAAAAGTAGTAACGCCGGTTTCTTTTTCGCCATTGATGATTGCCCAATTGATAGGCGCTGCTCCACGATATTGTGGCAGTAAAGATGCATGAAGATTGATGGTTCCCATTGGAGGCATGTCCCATACTACTTCCGGTAACATACGAAAAGCTACCACTACCTGCACATCGGCGTTTAATGATTTTAATTCTTCAATAAAATCCGGTGATTTTAATTTTTCCGGCTGTAGAATTTTTAGATTTTTCTCCAAAGCATATTTTTTTACTGCACTTTCACTAATCTGCATTCCACGCCCGGCAGGTTTATCTGGCGCAGTAACTACCGTTACAATATTATAACCTGCTTCATATAATTTCTTTAAAGATGGCACAGCGAATTGGGGAGTACCCATAAAAATGATCCGTAAACTCAACGATTTTTTGTTTTAGAATGACGAAAGTTTATTGGGAGCTAAAATCTTTGTACAATAAATATTTCTTTCTGATTTTTTTATAATTGCTTAATGCAGGCTCCCAGCTTGCCCTGATCTCTTTTTCTGAAACGCCATTTTTTATTTGTTGCCAAAGCTCATTGTTCCCGGCGAGCCTGTCAAAAGAAGAGTGTTCCATATTACCTGACTTGGGCACAATGAAAAAACTATCTTTATCAGGAAACAAGCGATAGGCTTCTATCAACCATTTTAATTGAACTTTATTGTCAACTTCATGTAAAACGTGTGAGGGTGTTCCGGATAAATTCCAACCGTAACAAACCTGCCCGTAGTGCTTGCTATGCTCTGCGCCTTTCATCGGATGTGGTGTGAATGAATATAAATTTTTAGGTAACGAAGGCGCACCGAAAACCTGGAAGGGTTTGTCAGTGCCGCGGCCTTCACTTAAAGTAGTTCCTTCAAAAAAACAAGTGGATGGATATAGATAAACAGATTGAATATCCGGAAGGTTGGGAGAAGGTTTTACAGGTAAAATAAATTTGCTGTTGTGATCGTAATTCAGATTTTTGATCACTAAAAGATGGAATGGGCTGTCAGCAGTTCTTTTAGCATGTTCATAGTAGGCGTATTTTTTATTGGCAGAATCACTAAGCCATTTTTCACCTGTTATCATCAATGCATATTCTCCTATAGTTAGTCCATACACAATTGGTATCGGCTGCATTCCCACAAAACTTTTGTACTTAGGATCCAGTACAGGGCCATCTACGTAAAAGCCGTTCGGGTTGGGGCGATCCATGATGATCAACGGAATTGAATTTTCCAGGGCGGCTTCAATATATTTCTGTAATGAAGAAATGTAAGTGTAAAAGCGCACGCCCACATCCTGAATGTCGAATATCATTATGTCAACTCCTTTAAGATCTTCAGCCGTGGGCTTATTGTGTTTACCATAAAGGCTGATTACTTCAATTCCGGTTTCCTTATCAATTGTGTTTCCTACTTTTTCCCCTGCATCTGCGTTACCGCGAAATCCATGTTCAGGCCCGAAAATGCGAACTACTTTTATTCCTTTTTTTAATAAAGTATCTACAAGAAGCGTATGCCCTACTACTGAAGTCGGATTAGCAAAAATGGCTACAGCCTTTCCTTTCAGCAATGGAAGATACTGATCCATTCTTTCAGCACCAGGTATAATTCTTTTTTGAGAATATCCATAGCTAACAATTAGTAGCAGACAAATCCAGATAATTATCGGGACAATTTTTGATTTCATAATTTTAATTTAAGCTTTAACACAACAATTCTAAAGTAATGTGAATTAATGATACAAACATTATAAAATTATTGTAAAAAAATAATCTTTTGTACATTTCCAGCCAATAAATAAAATATTATTACCAACTTTACTCAAATGGAATACAATTAAAGGGTATTCCAATTTTTTAATTAAAAAAAACAATAATTATGAGCAAGGCAAAAAAGGGCGACAATGTGAAAGTACATTACAAAGGAAAATTAACAACAGGAGAACAGTTTGATTCCAGCGAAGGAAGAGAACCTCTTGCTTTTACAGTTGGCGCGGGACAGATGATTAAAGGTTTTGATGATGCGATTCCCGGAATGATTATAGGAGAAAAAAAGACAATCAATATTGCTCCTGCAGATGCTTACGGCGAAAAAAATGCTGATGCCATTGTTGAATTTCCGAAGTCAAATATTCCTGAAGATATCAAACTAAAGCCAGGTATGAAATTGCAACTGCAAAACCAGGCAGGGCAGCCGATTCCTGTTGTAGTTACCGAGATCAAAGATGAAATAGTGGTATTAGACGCCAACCACGAACTGGCTGGAAAAGAATTAGTTTTTGATATTGAACTGGTAGAGATTTCTTAATTATGTTATCTTCTATAATATTTTATTATGGAGAAGGAAAGATATAAGGAGGGGAATGTTCAATGTTCAATGTTCAAGGCTGAACGCTGAATGCCAAAGCAGTAAACCAATAAATAATGTTCAATATTCAATATTCAATAATCAATGTTCAGGGAAAGATAAAAGTAATCAGATAGTAAACCAATAAAAAAGTAATATTTCTATTTAATATTTACAGTAAACAGGACTGAATGTTAGCCTGAGGGAAAGTTAGTATTTCTCTTAATGAGCCTTGATTTCTTAATGGTTCTGACTTGGGGCGCATTCCAAATTGTCACTGTTGGTGAGGACACTAACCGAGGGCGGGCTGCCGTGGTCAGTGTCCTCACCGATCACATCCGGTACTTTTCTGACTATTTGGAATACACCTCTGACTTGTTCCGGAAATTCCGCTTTCGTATCTTTGGGTAAAATAAAATGGTATGAAAACGGAAACTTTATCTCCTTCAAAAAAGGAGAAACAACAAACTGATTTTCTTCCTTTACTTGGAACTGATTACGTAGAATTTTATGTAGGAAATGCAAAGCAGGCAGCACATTATTATAAAACAGCTTTTGGTTTTCAATCGCTGGCTTATGCAGGCCCCGAAACGGGTGTAAAAGACAGGGCAAGCTATGTGATAAGGCAAAATAAACTCACATTTGTTCTTACTACCGCTCTCCGCAAGAATAATGAGATTGCAGATCATGTGGCCAAACATGGCGATGGCATAAAGATGCTTGCTCTCAAAGTAGATGATGCCAGGAGTGCATGGGAAGAGACTACTAAACGGGGAGGGAAAAGCTATATGAAACCCGCTACGCTAAAAGATGATAACGGCGAAGTAGTGATGAGCGGTATTCATACTTATGGCGATACAGTTCATTTGTTTATCGAAAGAAAAAATTATTCAGGCCCTTTTATGCCAGGTTACAGAAAATGGGAAAGTGCTTATAATCCTGCGGAGACGGGTCTTTTATATGTGGATCATTGTGTAGGGAATGTGGGGTGGAATCAAATGAATCCCAGGGTGAAATTTTATGAAGATGTGATGGGTTTTAAAAATATCCTGAGTTTTGATGATGAAGATATTTCTACAGAATATTCCGCTTTGATGAGTAAAGTGATGAGTAACGGCAATGGTTATGTTAAGTTCCCCATTAATGAACCGGCAGAAGGGAAAAAGAAAAGCCAGGTAGAAGAATACCTGGAGTTTTACGATGGAGAAGGTTGCCAACACGTTGCACTTGCTACTCATAATATTATTGAAACGGTTTCTGAATTGAAGAGGAGAGGAGTTGAATTTCTAAAAATTCCTGCGAGCTATTATGC
>DASSHD010000176.1:0-5874 GCA_035693085.1 Hanamia sp.
CCGGAAGCTTCCATAGCATTGCCAGGTTAAAAGTTTCGTGAAGTATTCCCTGTCTTGCAGCACCATCGCCAAAAAAACATATAGTTACATTATCCGTACCCTTATATTTTTCAGCAAAAGCAAGTCCGGCGCCGGTTCCTATCTGTGCTCCTACAATACCGTGGCCTCCGAAAAATTTTTGCTCTACACCAAAGAAGTGCATACTACCTCCTTTCCCTTTACTACAGCCTGTAGCTTTTGCATATAGTTCCGCCATACATGCTTTTGGAGATATGCCCTTTGCAATAGCAAGACCATGGTCGCGATAAGCTGTTATAAATATATCGTCGGGTTTTGTAGCAGTCATGCATCCGGCAGCAATGGCTTCCTGCCCGATGTATAAATGGCAAAATCCGCGTATTTTTTGCATCCCATACATTTGGCCTGCTTTTTCTTCAAAGCGGCGGATCAGAAGCATTAACTCGTACCAGTATAAATAAGTTTCTTTAGAAAACTTTGTAGCCAATATCTTAAATTTTAGGTCGCAAAGATAATGTAAAAACGAAAATAATTTACCTTGAAAAAAGATAATAGAAATAATTATAAAAAAATAAATTATAAAAAAACCGGCTGTTACGCCGGTTGTAATAAGATAATGATTTTCATAAATTCTCTACAAAATTATTTTCTTTCTGCCAGTTGCTCTTCCCCAATTACCTTTTCCATCACCTTTACTGTTTCGCTAATATAAATATCACTGCTGATTGATTTTATAAATTGTTTATCCAGAGCGATTTTTGATGAATCGCCGACCATTGCCAGCGAATCAACAGGTAAAGTTTTAACATCAAGATCAGTTTGTAATTTGGAAAAATCATCTAATTTTTTAGATGCTTCCTTTATCTCCTTCTGCATCTTTTTATACTTAACTATATTTAATGGAGATTCCTCATTCCTGTATTTGTCAAGTAAGTTTACTTCATTTCTTATTCCCTCAAAATCAACATTTTTATTGACTTGCGAATTAAAGCTGGCAATGACTGGTGCATAGCTATACCCCGGATTCCATAAAGTGTAATTAGCTTTCGGAACTTCATCCCAGTGTAGAGCATCAGGATTATCCTTTTCTCTTAATTTAGCATTTTCCAATCTGTCAGGTAAAATAATATCCGGTACTACGCCTCTTAATTGGGTAGCGCCTCCGTTGATTCTGTAAAACTTTCTGAAAGTAAGTTTTACATCGCCAAGTCCTTCATTGGGATGGCTAAAGAATGGGTTCTCGGATTGAGGATCAAGTGATACACTTCTTTGTACAGTTCCTTTTCCATAAGTAGAAGAACTTCCTATGATAATTCCTCTATGATAGTCCTGTATAGCAGCAGCAAATATTTCTGAAGCAGAGGCACTTAATTCATCCACCATTACTGCTAAAGGCCCTGTATATAGTACCTCTTTATCTTTAGTGTCTAATACGCTTGGAGAACCATCGCGTCCTTTTACCTGCACTACCGGGCCGCCTTTTACAAATAATCCAACCATATCTACCACATCCGTCAAAGAGCCACCGGGATTGCCTCTTAGGTCAATAACGATTCCTTCTACATGTGCCGCTTTTAATTTTGCAACTTCCTTAGCTACATCAGTAGCGGAGCGCCGCGCAGATGGGTCATCGAAATCAGCATAAAATTCAGGTAAATATATATAGCCGAGTTTATGGCCATTGTTATTAATAATAGCGCTTCTTGCAAAAGTAGCCTCCAATGAAATTTTACCTCTTAGGATAGGCACCACTTTTACTGTTCCATCGGCCTTCTTTAATGTAAGTCTCACCTCAGATCCTAACTTTTCTCCCCTGATTAATTTTACAGCATCTTCCAGGGCGTAGCCGGTAACATCTACCGGGGCTACACTCCCCTGCCCTACTTTCAGTATCTCATCACCCGGGGTTATTTCTCCGGTTTTCCAGGCCGGCATACCAGTTATAAGGCTGGCAATCAAAATCTTTCCATCTTTTTCCTGCAACTGTGCACCTATACCATAAAAAGTCCCGCTCAACATTTCATCAAAACTTCTTTTGTCAACAGGGGCAAAATAAGTAGTATGAGGGTCCATACTACCTGTGATGTCATTTACAAAAGTGCTGAATAATTCATCTGTTGAATTATGCTTTTTTAAAGTTTCAAAATAACGATTCATTTGTTTTGAGATGATCCCAATAGCTTCACGTTGAAGGGTAGAATCCGGTTTATAAGCTGAATCTTTTTTGATATTAGCCTCCCTCTCTTCCTGGAGGTCCACAAATCTTACCAATACCAGATATTTTAATCGTTTTCTGCCATATTCATTTCTTTCGGCAACTGTAGCAGGATAATTTCTTTTATCACCATCTGTCTGCAATGATTCATCTTTATTGAAATCAAATGGCTTTTTAAGAATTTCTTCATACGAAGCTGCTACTGCATCAAGTCTTTTAAGATATACGTTGGTTATTGCATAAAAAGATTCAAGAGGTACTGTGCCATGTATTTCATCATCTATCCTCTTTCCATATTTATTTTCAAAAGAATCTATATCTGATTGTAAGAAAATATACTTATCAGGATCCAGATCATCTTCAAATTTTTTCAATACTTCCTCAGAAAATTTATCATCTATTTTTTTAGGATTATAATGTCCTTGTTCCAGCACAATTCCAACATATTTCAGAATTTTTTCGTATTTGGTTTTCGGATCATCATTGCGTTTGTCGCTTCTTCCCATAACACCAAAGCCTACAAACAGGCCGCCTAATATTAAAATAATAAGTACGGGAATAAATTTTTTGCTCATAATAAAACTGATTATCGGGTTCATAAGTAAAAGTAACAGAAATTAAATGTGTACTTTAAAACTAACGAATTGAATTAACAAAGGTTTTGTAAAAAGTATAGACGGTTTTTCAATGTGGTTTATTGTAAAATATGAAGAAAAAGCCCACCGGTGGGTGGGTTTGGGGTGGATGATGGGGCTCGAACCCACGACCCTCAGAATCACAATCTGATGCTCTAACCAACTGAGCTACAACCACCATTTACAGTGCGCAAAATTAATGTAAAATTTCATCGAAATAACAAAACCTTTACTTAAAAATATTTTATTCCTTTTTAAAATTTTTAATTGACCAGGATTTTTACAACTTTTTTGTGAATTCAGATTTTCGCCGTTTGTTCTCTGATTAATACCACTCATATACAATTAGAAAAATCTTATCACAAGATCACTTGAATTTTGCAAAGATTTTAAAAATTAACCTCTTATTCAAAAATTGAGAATGATTATTAATCACTTTTACTTAACCATTTTATTTCTTTTTGTTTCTACATCACTTATGGCTCAATACCCGAAGGCAGGGGGATATGCAAAATCGGGTACACGAAATATGAACCTGGGGCATTTCTATGGTAAAGTAGTTGATGCCAATACCAATAAACCAATTGATGCTGCTTCCGTTCAGTTAATGCATAACAAATGGGATAGTGCAAGCAAACAGAGCAATCAGGTGATTGTTGCAGCAATGCTAACCGATAAAAAGGGAGAATTCAGCATAGATAAGCTTCCCGTTTTTGGGACTTATCAAATCCTTATATCTGCGGTAGGTCACACTGTTTACAATGAAAAAATTTCATTCAATTTAAAGATGAATGGTGGCGATATGAGCCAGATGGTAAATGCGATTGATAAGGATCTCGGGAATATAAAAATGCAGCCGCAGCCGAAAGAACTGGCTGCTGTGGTAGTAACAGCTAATAAACCCCTGATGCAAATGAGTATAGACCGAAAAGTTTTTAATGTAAGCCAGAGCCTTACCAGTGTTGGAGGTACTGCAGTAGATGTGATGAGAAATGTGCCATCGGTAAATGTAGATATTGACGGAAATGTAACATTAAGAAATGCTACACCTCAGATATTTGTAGATGGAAGACCTACTACCTTAACGCTTGATGAAATACCTGCAGATGAAATAGAATCAATAGAGATCATCACTAATCCTTCTGCAAAGTTTGATGCTTCGGGAGGGGGTGCAGGCATACTTAATATTGTAATGAAGAAAAATAAAAAACCCGGTTATAATGGAAATCTCAGAGCAGGTGTAGATACAAGATTGGGTAGTAACTTAGGTGGTAATCTGAATATTCGCCAGGGTAAAATAAATTTCTTTGCCAGTGGCAATTATTTTCATTTTAAATCAAAAGGTACCACTATCAACAATCGCGTTGATAACGTAAATGGCACTCAGGCCACGCTCTTACAAAAAGGAGATCAGGATCGTAATGGAAGAATGATCGGAGGAAATCTGGGATTTGATTACTTCATGGATAACAGAAATACTTTTACTCTTTCCAGTGGTATCAGAAGAGGAAAATTCGGAAATACACAATTACTGAATATTATAAGAGATACAACTTTCGATCCTGATAATTCCATTCACAATACCGGAACAAGTAATTCAAACGGAAATTTTACCTGGAATAATTATAATGGAAGGCTAAGTTTTAAACACAACTTTGCAAAGCCCAACAAAAATATTACTGCTGATGTGAATTATGATTACAGCAAAAACACCAATCTACAGGATATAGCTACTCAATATTATAATGCAGATAACACGCCAAACGGATTATTAACAGATCAAAGAACTTCGGGAGCAGGCACGAGTAACAATTTAACTATTCAAACAGATTACACCAACCCGATTACAGACAAAATAAAGTTGGAAGCAGGTTTGAGAGGAGCCATTAGGAATTCCAATAGTAATAACCAGAACTTTCTCTTAGATCCTTCATCAGGGAAATATGAAGGAGTAGCAGCATTGAACAGTAATTATAAATATAAAGACCAGGTGTATGCCGGCTACGTTACTTTTTCTCAAATGATTCATAACTTTACTTACCAGTTAGGTGGCCGGTTAGAAAGTTCTGATTATGGTGGTGAATTAATTGACTCTAACCAGGTATTCAAAAATTCTTTCCCATTAAGTTTTTTCCCAAGTGTATTCCTGACTCAAAAGATTAATGACAAACAAGACATCCAATTAAACTATTCAAGAAAAATAAACCGTCCTAACTTCTGGCAATTGATTCCTTATTATGATTTTAGCGATCCATTGAATATTAGTAAAGGAAATGCATCGCTGGTACCGGAGTTCACAAATTTGTTGGAACTTTCCTACAATATAAATTTTAAAAATGGTAACAACCTGATCGCTACTGCTTATTATCGCGGTACTAATAATTTAATTTCAAGATATCAGTATTGGGATAAAAATCCGAATCCTGCTTACAATGATTCGGTATTTGTTTCCTCCTATGTAAATGCTAATAGCTCTACTGCTTATGGCCTTGAAATTACTTCTCTTAACAGAATAGCTCCCTGGTGGAGTTTAACATCCAACGTAAATTTTTATAATTCACAGATAAACAGCAGCAACCTTCAAAGCACTCCCGGGAGCCAGAGAGTAAGCTGGTTCGGTAAATTGAACAGTACATTTACATTACCGGAAAGCATTACCTTTCAGATAACCGGGGATTACACAAGTAAAACTATTTTACCTCCTGGAAGAGGTGGAAGTAGTGGCAGCCATTGGGGAGGCGGAGATCTTTCTACTGCCAATGGATATTCATTACCAAAGTATGGTTTTGACGCAGCCATTAAAAAAGATTTCCTGAAAAATAAATCACTTTCGGTATCGCTGAGTGTAAATGATATCTTCAGAACGAGGATTACTAAAACCCATTCTGAATCCATGCTTTCTAAAAATATTTATTCAGTACAAGATATTGACAGGCAAAGAGATCCGCAAAAACTGAGATTAAATCTTAGCTGGCGCTTCGGGAAAACAGATTTTACATTGTTTAA
>DASSHD010000177.1:0-14616 GCA_035693085.1 Hanamia sp.
AGGATTTAAAGCAATAATTTTTCCGCCCTCGCCGGTTACTACAATGCCTAAAGTAGCATTGGCAAAAATTGCCTCAAAATGATTGACACCATCATTTCTGTTTATAACATTTTCCGGCATAACTAATAGTAAAGATTATAACTTTTTGAAAGTAGCTAAGTTCTCCAATTGTTCATTTGTCACAGATGATGGAGATCATTCAGAAACATGATATTGCGCAGGAACAGACTATCGGAAAATGGTATTGTAAAATTAAAATTCTGAATATTTGTTTGTTTACTGGTTTTAATTATCCGTGTCCCAGCGCGGTTAAGGGTTGTCAACCATTAAAAGGAGTGGGTTTAAGTCAGACCTCTTTTCATACGATAGCGTATCGGATCTGATAATTTAGTAAACGGGAAATCAGGCTGAGCCGGTATCAAACTGTTTGATACCCGGGGTTTTTAGTACCAAAAATTTAATATCAGGCTTCGCCCCATACCCAATTGTTTTTGTAATCAATTCCACCAATTATGAAAACTGTTCTATTGTTTCATTAACTGCATGTTCCACCTTATCTTTTATTTCATGGAATTTGTCTTTGCCTTTATTGAAAGTACTCTCGACACTACCGGCTAGTTTTTTTATCTGCTCATTAATTTCCTCTCTTGTTTCAGCGCCTTTATCGGGTGCAAACAAAATTCCCAATACCGCTCCGGCTACCATCCCTGCCGCTGCCGCTACTAATATTTTACTGTTGTTGTTCATAAAAAATAATTTTGTTGTTTAGTGATGAATGCAAAGTAGCCTTAGCCTGTTAATAAAAGAATGACGGCCCGCATTTGTTCCAGTGATAATAATCAGTGTAACTTAAATTGCTCTTTACCGGATGCTTTTACTGATTTCAATCATGGTTTATAGTGACCGAAAGTATCAATCAGCAAAACACAACTGGTTACTTTTGTACCGGTTTTTCTTAGGATATTGGATTAAAACAGGAGCTGGATTTCTATCCGGCTTCTTTTTAAGTATTAAGAACTGGTATGTGTGTATTGTGTAGAGTATTAAAAGGAGTATTTATCCAAGTATCGTTTTTAATTTTTCAAGTAATTCTTCTCCGGTAAATGGTTTTACAATATAATCATCGGCGCCCATCTGCATACCTTTTTGAATATCCTTTTTTTCGCCGGATGCAGTTAAAAAAACAAAACGGGAATGAGCAAGGGAATGAGATTGGCGAATATTTTCTAACAAAACATAACCGTCCATTACCGGCATTTGGACATCGCATAAGATTAAATCCGGAATTTGTTTCAAAGCAATATTCAGGCCATCTTTGCCATTGCAAGCGCTTAATACTTTGTAACCTGAAAGTTCGAGTATCTCAGTTGTATTTTCCCGTACGGGCTCATTGTCCTCAACAAGAAGGATTTTGTGCATCATGATTATGAGGATTAATTGAAGCACAAATATAATATAACCTCAAAGTCCAAGGCCTTCTTTTTTTGCAAATGCTCATTAGAGCTATCAACCTTTGGAAGATTGATAACCTTGTAATTTAATCAATTACCTTCGAACACCGTAAACCAATTCCGGTATTGGCAATAAGGATTTAAAGAAGATAATTATTGCCTTAAAAATATCTATAATTTTTTACCGATGATTTATTTGATAATTTATTAGGAGATTACATACACTTCTCTTTATGTATTAACTCATACAATCTGTCAGCTTCTTCTTTTCTACACAATTCAGTGCCCGGATGCGTGGTTGCCGCTGTGCCACAGGCTACGCCATATTGAAAAGATTCCGTAATGTTTTTCCCCAGTGATAAATAATAAATAATTCCTGCTACCATACTATCGCCTGCGCCTACAGTACTTTGCACTACAACCGGTGGGGGAGCAATTGTTTCCGAATTATCTTTTGTAACAAGCATGGCTCCTGCTGCCCCCATAGATATTACAATCACTTCACATTTTCCTTTTTCAATAATCTCCTTCGCAACATCACTGACTTCATCCAACATTAAACTATATTTACCAGCCAACAAACTAAGTTCTCCGAGGTTTGGTTTAATCAAATATACTCCTTCCTCAAGCGCATACTCCAATGCTTTTTCTGAGGTATCTACAACCAGTTTTATATGTTTATTCTTCGCAATCCTTGCCAATTGCGCATAAATATTATCAGGTACCCCTGGCGGCAAACTTCCGCTGGCAATAAGAAATTCAACGTCCTTCATAGCTTCAACTGCTTCCAGGCATTGTTTCCATTCTGTTTCATCCAATTCCGTACCCGGCATTCCAAACCGGTATTGGAAATTGGAAGATTTATCAAACACTATAATATTTTCTCTTGATTCATTTTTTGTTTCAATAATTATAGAGGGAACATTTTCCCTTTCCATCAAATAATTAAAAAACTTTCCGGTATAACCACCTGAAGGGAAGATAGCAGTAGCATTACCGCCCAGCTTTTTGATGGCTCTTGCAACATTGATGCCTCCGCCACCAGGTTCTAATTTTGGAGAAGCGCATTTTAATTTTCTTTCCGGCAACAAGGCAGGTATAGATGTGCTTTTATCAATGCAAGGGCTGAAGGTAATGGTTACGATTTTGGACATAAGAGAATGTTTGCCATTTTATTTTTAGGATAAATTTTATTTTGCAAAAAATAAAAAAACCTATTCCGATATTGCAAAGAAATTATAAAACAACCGCAACAATAATGATTACCGTCATTTATCGGAATGATGATTATCATTAATAACTACATAGTGAAATGTAACTTTAACTTTAGAATTTTTTTTTCTTCGATAAATTCTGATAGCTACAAATGTCAATAAATGCATTGATGCCCGCGGGTTTAATCAATTTTGCTTCGCAAAATATTGAAACCACTTTATCTTCCCTCAATACAGATGCAACACTTGGATTATCTTCTACTGAAGCGGATAACAGGCTTAAGCAATATGGCCTCAACATCATTTCTGTAACTAAAAAAATGACATGGTGGGCAGATTTGCTCATGCATTTTAAAAGCCCGTTGGTGCTCCTGTTATTAATTGCCACTATTATTTCTTACGGCGTTGGGGAAACCATAAATGCCTCTATCATATTTGCAATCGTACTTGCCAGCGTAGGCACTGACTTTTTTCAGGAAAGAAGCGCCGGAAATGCCGCAGAAAAATTAAAGCAGATTGTAAAAGCCAAGGCCATCGTCATTAGAGATGGAACAGAGAAAGAAATTTTTCCGCAGGAAATATGTATTGGTGATATTATCTTATTAAATGCCGGAAAGATTGTACCAGCAGATGTAAGGATCGTAAATGCGAAAGATTTTTTTGTTAACCAGTCATCTCTCACTGGTGAATCTTTTCCTAATGAAAAACATGCTGATGCCATTGCTGAAATTACGAATGACCTAAGCCGCATGACCAATATGGCTTTTATGGGTTCAAGTGTTATTACAGGTACTGCCAAAGTCGTGGTGGTGCAAACAGGCGCTTCTACTGAATTCGGAAAGATTGCCGAAAAATTAACGGAACGAGAAGCCGAAACAGATTTTGGACGTGGCATGAGGATGTTTGGATATCTTATCATGAAAGTTACCATTGCATTGGTGTTATTTATTTTTTTGATTAATGCACTCACCAAACAAAATATACTGGACTCTTTTATTTTTTCTATAGCTATCGCGGTAGGGCTTACACCTGAACTGCTTCCGATGATCATGTCACTTACCATGTCGAAAGGTTCGTTGCAAATGGCTAAAAAAGGAGTTATTGTAAAACACCTTTCGGCTATCCCTAATTTTGGAAGCATGGAAGTTTTGTGTACCGACAAAACCGGCACGCTGACAGAAGACAAGATCAAGCTGATAAAATGCGTGGATGTGAGCGGGAAAGATTCAGATAATATATTTCAACTGGCTTATCTAAATAGCGTTTTTCAGACTGGCATTAAAAACCCATTAGATGATGCCATCCTTTCGCATAAAAAAATGGATATTACTTCTTACAAAAAAATTGACGAAATACCATTCGATTTTTTCCGTAAAAGAATGAGTGTGGTCGTGCAGAAAAATAACGAGGCAACACTTATCTGCAAAGGGGCTCCTGAAGAAATACTGAAAGTTTGCACACAGGAGAAAAAATTTGTTGAAGAAGCAGTAAAGCAATATGAAGCATTAAGTGCAGATGGATTTAGGGTGGTAGCCATCGCCGTTAAAAATGCGAATGACAAACAAATATTTTCAAAACAGGATGAAACGCAACTTTCTTTTGAAGGTTTCGTGGCCTTTCTGGATCCCCCAAAAGAAGATGCGGCTGAAGTCATTAAAGAACTCGCTCTTATTGGTGTGGAAGTGAAAATAATTACCGGAGACAATCATCTGGTAACGCAAAAAATCTGTCACGAACTTCTCCTTCCTGTAAAAGGAATCATGCAGGGCTACGAAATGGATACATTAACGGATGATGCGCTTCAAAAAAGGGTTATGAAAACCACCATATTTAGCCGTTTTTCGCCGAATCAAAAGAACAGAGTCATCAATGCATTGAAAGCTTCGCACCATGCCGTTGGATATATGGGCGATGGTATCAATGACGCGCCGTCGTTGAAAGCTGCCGATATTGGCATTTCCGTAAACAGCGCTACAGATGTTGCCAAAGAATCCGCCGGTATTATTCTTACTGAAAAAAATTTATTGGTTTTGAAAGAAGGCATATTGGAAGGCAGGAAAACATTTGGCAACACCATGAAATATATATTGATGGGACTTAGCTCCAATTTTGGAAATATGTTTTCAGTAGCTGCAGCCACTTTATTCTTACCATTTTTACCAATGCTTCCCGTACAGATACTTATTAATAATTTTTTGTATGATACTTCCCAGGTTGCCATTCCATCGGACAATGTGGATGACACTTATATCACACGGCCACAGCGATGGAATATAAAAATGATATACCGCTATATGTTCATCTTTGGAATCACCAGTTCTGTTTTCGACATGATCACCTTCTGGCTTTTGTATCAATATTTTGGTGTCGATGTTGCAAAGTTCAGGACCGGATGGTTTATGGAATCACTTGCTACACAAATTTTGGTTGTATTTATCATCCGCACACAGCATGTTCCTTTCTTTAAAAGCAGACCCTCACCCAAACTTATTTTCAGTGTATTGGTCTGCCTTTTTATTGGGTGGCTATTACCCTACATGCCTTTTGCTGCAAAGATTGGCTTTGAAATTTTGCCCATGCATATCATTGCTTACATCATTGTGTTGGTAATCATTTATCTTTTTAGTGCAGAATTGGTGAAGCGGTTTATTTATAATCATTTGCAAAAAAAGTAATCTACTTTAAATATTAAAAAATGAAAACTCAATTTGAAATTTTCGGACTTGAAAGAATAGATTCTCCCAATCCTGTTGATGAAAAATCGGGGCAGCCTTATTTATTCAGGAAATATCCAGGACATTTTGAATCTTTCAGCAAAGCGCAGGAAGACTGGAAAAAATAATGAATGGCAAATCGCCTTTTGTACATTTTAAGTTTAGGCGGTATTCCATAATTGAAACCTTTGTATAAATTTTTCGATGTTGGATATTTCAAAAAACAGAAAAGTTTTTCACCTTCTTATCATCAAATCAGAACTCTGAAAAAATTTTTCTGGCTTGTGTTTCATGGCGAAACAGCAGGCAAACCTGCTTATCGGCAAGACAGGCTTTTTTTGAAGATTTTTGTTTTTTCTTTTTTAAGGGTTGCCAACTTTTGAAAGGTTGACGACCCCATATAAATCCTGTTTCAATTTCCTTTAAAACTATTGCTATATTCTTTTAATAAAATAAAGAAAGCAAAATCCCTAAAACTGTTTCGGACAAAGCAGAACCTACACCGGGAAGGGCGATTTCTTATTCAAAAATTATTGCTCCGATGCAGGCGAGCCAGGTTTTAAGTTTTACAAAAATTCATGTGCTATAGTTATTGAAACAATAAGCTATGAAATAAAAATCATTCTCTAAGATTCTGTTTTATCGGGAGGATTTCTCCAAATTATCAGCTTTAAAATGAATGGCATCCGGTCGGACCGCCAACTGATCTGTAAGCTCTTTCTTTTCATGTAGATAGTTGCTTTCCATTAGTAATAACAATTGTTTTTTGCGCTCGTCAAATGAATCCCAATTACAGTTTCGCAAATTCACAATGACAATATTCTTATTACGAATTTTTTCAAATAATCCCAGGCATTTGCTGATTACCTCTTCATCAAACTGGCTGGATTGCTGATCGGTAAAGAAAGATTTGATGTATGCCAGGTTGTAAAAAATATCTTCAAGAAATTTACGAATACCTTCCAAAGCCGCATCATCCGTTCTTCCTGATAGCATTTGCAATTCATACAGTGTATAATGGATAAATTTTTTGATAGATTCTTTAGATAGTTTATCCGGTAATGTGGCGACAATTTCTTTTTCATCAATAAAAAAATCAAAGTCTTTATCAATAAAATCCCAACTGCATTTTTTCCAGTATTCTAATTCTTTTACAATATTATTCACATACATTAATGGTACACTGTTCAAACTATTTTTTACAAGTTCATCTGTTGCTTTTAATTGTAATTGAAAATTTTGGATGATGCCCAAATATCCATAAATAGTCTTCATCCGTTTGGTTATCCGCTACGACAGGCTATTCTCAGATTCTATGTTTATCAAATGCAAAAAGACTTTGAGTTTTTTATTTCGCTCCGGAATTCACGAATATTTTCTGTTTTAAAACCGTCAATCGCATTAATGAAAGAATTACGGATTTTTTTAAATCTGTCTTTTATATATTCATTTATTTCTCCTTTTTTCATAAAATATCTTTAGAGTGAATAAAACAGTTGGCCATCAATTATGTTGAATCAATATCTCGTATATTTTCATAAAAGGAAACAATAGCATTTTTAAGAATCGCAAGCCCGCCAATCAACAATACAGTGGCTATTCACGGAAAGAATTGATGCTTCTTTAGCTGAAAAAGTTCATAATTTACTGTTCTCATTGCATTTTAATTTGCTGATTCGAAATTAGCAGAATTAAAAATCAATAACAATGACTATAATCTTTAAATAGAATAATATATCACCTCTCTAAAACAAATACAGTAGACAAGCCTTTTTTGAAGATTTGCATTTTTTATTTAATTTTTCGGGTTGCCAACTTATTAAAAATTGGCAACCCTATTAATACTTTTCTGGAAAACCTTTGATACTGCCTAAAAAGTTGGCATATCATATCTTCTGATGAAGTAATTCCAAGCGTTTAAAAAAGGATCGTTAGTGGGCGCAGAAGACATTTGGCCTTTAGATCAAATTAAAATCAAAACACATTTCTGTATTATTATAAATCTTCTTTGATGGGACCTGAAACTCCCAGTTTCCTTATTTTCAGGATCTGGATTACCAGGTATATAATAGTTCCCCAGATACCGATAGCAATGCCCCAAACCGTAAAGAGCAGCCAGATCGGTGTTTCACTACGTATAGCCCATAATGTTCTTTGAGCAAAGAAATCTTTCTGAGGTGCAATTGCTTTTCCCCAATTAACTGCTTTTTCAGTCACCAGGTTACCGTATGTATCGTTATCATCCACCTCCGCAACCAGCGTAATCATTCCTTTTTTATCGCCGGGGATAGAATCCTTTTTGAATTCTGCACTTGAAACTCCCGTAGAATCAGAAGTGTAAAAATCTTTATCGCCTACTGATAAATTAGCATCCATTCTCTTCACCGCAAGTTTCATATCAATGTCTTTAACCGGTACCCAATCATTTCCATTTTTTTCTTTCAGTTCAGCAGTTACCATTCTTGTTCCATCTACTGAGGTAGTATCAACACTGAGAATTGCTTTTTTTATAGTAATATCCGCGCTTAAAGCATCCTGTCCCGCAGGTAATTCAGACTGTGCCAAAAATTTAAATTCATTAAGCGAATCCCAGGTATTTTTAAAAGAAGGTGGCAAACCAATTCTTCCCTTTCCGATAGTATCTGTAATGACTTTGCCAAGTAAATTATTTGGATCGGCTTCATTAAAGTAAATATCTACCGGAATATTTTTAACGGCTTCAAATTTTCGTCCTATTTTTTTTCTGGTGGTTACCTCCAGGTATGGAACTTTGTTTGCTGGCAGGAAATAGCTTATGATCAATTGCGTTTTAGATGCCACAGAGTCCTGTGCCTGTATGGTATCAATAGATATTCCCAATAGTAATACCAGGGAAATAACTAATTTAAGATACTTGTAAATTACTTTCATATTGTTCAGTTGTTTCATTTTTATTGGTTATTGCATGTTTATCTTCCAATGTTTTATAAATAGATATGATAGGAAACACTCTTGTAAAAAAAGTTATGATCAGTAAGACACCCGCCATAGAGCCGATGGTAATGGCCCATTCTTCCCAACTGGGAAAGTAATGATTGAACCTGAGCGGCGAATTATACTTTGGTAAAAGTGGATGAAGCATCGTTGGCGTTACAATCAGATATCTTTTAAACCATGCGCCTACAACTATCATTACACCTGCTATAAACATAGGAAGCGGTTTTCTTCCCTTTTTATTAATAAGTACCAATGTTGGAATGATCATTCCCACCATAATGGCAAACCAGAACATAATAGAATAATCGCCGGTAAAAAGTCCATTTAAATAAGCCTTTTCTTCCTCTTTCATTTTGAATGCCGGCACCAGGAATTCATTTACATTAAAATACAAATACAACAACGCAAGCATCACCGTTATCTTCCCCATTTTGTCAAAATGATCGTCAGTAATGTAATTCTCCAGTTTATATACGCGACGATAGACAAACATAGCTATTCCTACTGCACCGGCACCGACGAGGAAAGCGCCTGACACAAAATAAGCGCCGAAATTAGTACTGTCCCAGCCAGGCCGGTAGGTTGTTGCAAACAACCATGAGGTTACTGTGTGTATGCAAAATGCCACGGGTACTATGGTTACACATAGTATGGTGATAGATTTATTCCGTATTTTTTCCTGGGCTTCTGTGCCTTGCCAAAAGGAAGCCATCCATTTGTAGAGTTTCGAGAAGGGTTTGCCCAATTTGTCTTTCAGTGAGATCATCAACTTTACGTCCGGAATTAATGTAATGTATAAGAGAAGTAAGCTAAGAAAAAAGTAGGTAGTGATAACGATCACATCCCACATTATGGGCGATTGTAAGCGGCCATGCGTGAATAAAAAATAGAGCCTTTCAGGGCGCCCCATGTCAACGATAATAATCAGCGCCGCAAATGTAATATTTGATACTGCTATAATTTCGGCTATGCGTGTCAGTGGTGTGCGCCACGGTACACCGGAAAGGCGAAAAATTGCTGTAATCAGCGATCCCACGAGACTTACCGCTACGAAAAAAACGAAGTTGGAAATATAAATTCCCCATGAAGCATAATCACCCATATTGGTAACAACCAGGCCTTCTCTTAATTGTTTAATATAAGCGAATGCACCGATGCAGCATATTACAATCAATCCGGCAGTCCATATCTTTCCCCTGCGGCCAAATTTTTGGGGCAATAGATCGGCAGTGATTTGATCCTCAGATAAATTTTGCAAATTTTTCATTTATTAAGATTTTTTTTGAGTGGAATCTTCTGTATCCAAACCTTCTTCAAATTTAAAATTCCTGTTTACCGGAGGGAGATAATAAACACTTGGTTTTGTTCCCAGGTCTTCCATAAGACGGTATCCTGCTTTGTCTCTAACGAGGTCGCTGAAACGAAAAGTTTCAGCTCCGTTAGTAACCGAATCTTCATTCATATCTCCAAAGAAATAAACGCCATTTGGGCAAGCGGAAACGCAATGTGGCAACATACCCATTCTTGTCATATCGGGGCAAAAGTCGCATTTCCCAACGGTTCCTTTTTTTTGTGGCAGACTTGTTTCAGGATTATAAGGCTTATCGGCAATATCTGCGGGAAGGTCAGGTTCACCCCAATTAAATACACGGGTTGAATAAGGACAGGCAGCCATACAAAAACGGCAGCCGATGCACCGATCGGCATCAATCAATACAATCCCATCCTGTCGTTTAAATGTCGCATCAACAGGGCACACTTTTACACAAGGCGGTTCATCACAATGCATACAGATGGTGGGTTGCCAGTAAGGAGCCGTATGTTGCGCGTCCTGCATAGGGTAAACTTTTATCCAGTTCTGTGCATCCTGTACGTGATGCGCATGGTTACACGCTACCTGGCAGGCTTTCACATTTTTACAACGCGAAAGATCGATCACCATTACAAATTTTTTTCCCGGTATTCCCTTTCTTGCTTCCTCATTACTAACGGAAGGCATGTGCGGTACAGGTTTCAGGAACGCCTTGTCCACTTCTATCACATTACCATCCACCGAAAGCAGTTTTACCTTCTCTCCTGATGCTTCTATATCGTCAGCCGGAAAGGGAGAATGATTATTATTGCAGGCAACCGCCATAGTGGTCAGGATACCGGCAGCCAGAAATTCTCTACGTGATTTATTTTGATCCATGTTACATTAGTTTATTGATCAGACGTTGTCTTTTTTAATCCAGTTCTGTAATTCTTTATTGGTAATTTTTTTCTTTTTAGATGGAATGGCAACAATATTTACTTCTACCAATTTTCCATCCCGGGTTAGCATTTTTACCGTTTCAGTCTTTTTCTTTTTAGTGACTTTAAAGAATTTTAAAACTGATACTGAAGAAAGTGCAGCAGCGCTCCACAGAAGAAATTTTTTTCTTGATTGGAATTTTTGAGATTCTTGCATATTCTTAAAGTTGAATTGAATAATAAAGCAGCCGGATCTCTATCGTTTAAAAAAATATTTATGCAAATGCCATCATTACTTATCTATATTTATATCGATAGAAAAACAAAGAGCTACGTTCCATTATCAAGGTTATTTTTTTAAAGTCCTCATAAAGTTTACCAGGTTCCACCTGTCTTCCTCATCAGGGATTTTCTTTTTAAAAGAAGGCATATCATCCCGCCCTTCGGATAACCGGTAAAACATTTCACCGTCTGTCTGTGATTGAAAGGAAGGGAGTGAAAAATCACCGGGTTCAGTTTTTAACTGTGGTGCTTTGGAGCCATCTCCCAGTCCCTGGTTGCCGTGGCATGATTTGCAATGTCTGCTCCACAAAGTTTTTCCTGCTTTAATGGATTCAGCATTGCTGGCTACGGGATTTTTCTTTGCTTTATCTGCTGCAGGTACCGGCCATGCTTTTTGAGTTGGCTGTATTTTGATAGTAAAGCTAGCCGCTATTAATCCAAATACAAAGACTACAATTGCTACTGTTGTTTTCATTTTTTTTAGTTTTTATTTAATAATTAAAATTTGATTTTTAGATAATAAATTTAAAATTTTACAAATGGGCAATATAAAATTCCTGATGCAAGTTATTTCTGAGATATTTCCTTTTTAATGATTATAATCATTGGATCCAGTGATTCAGATCATTACCTCAAAAGAATTGTATCATAAGTTTATCCTGTGCTAAATAATTTTTAATACTTTATATAATAGATTTCACTTGATCCACGAAAACATCCACATTAATCCTGGCATAAAAAAATCAACTTTACAATTGCATATTTCTGAAACTTTCCAAAATCTTCAATGCAAATACTTTTTTATATATGCTGATTTATTTTGAAAAATAGAACCCAAGTTGCGTGTCAATATTTGGCATATCAACGAGCACAGGATCTTTTTTTCCATCAAACAGAAATAAACCACATATATCGTTTTTTTCGTTCAGATCAATACATACTTCACTTTTATTAGACTTCTCAAATACAAGGTACCTGAATGTAGAAATCTCAATAATCTTTATTTGAGGCCAGTATCTCTTTATCACCATAAGCGCATTTTCCATTTGGTAATGACAGTTGTGTGTGAGCAAATCAAAAGTTACTTTTTGATTTACCGTTTTTATTTTTCCCATTTGCAATGAATCCGGACTGTAAAACACAGCAGATTTGGCTTTGATGGTGATTGTATCATTAAAACTTGACGCCGGCTTTTTTATGAATAAGGAATTAGTTTTAGGGCTTATTTCTGCTTGTGGCGTATTCTTTTTATAGCCTTCAGAACATGAACCAATAAACAGGAACAAAGCGATCATTCGATATATTGCAAATGAACCAGGTAGTAATGATTTAATATACTTTTTCATTGTAAAAAATAAAAACTGCGATACTTTAATTCTTAGCTCTCAGCAAAACCGGTTTCCTTTCTAATAACAAAAAAGCACATGAAGAGAATAATGAACCCTGAACTGAAATTCAATTTAGGGTTCAATAAATTTCCCCAAATCAATTAATAATTCCATAACCTGGTAATATTAAATCCAATTAAGTATTGGCCACCTTTCACTTTTGTGCCATCAGATTGTTTAAATTCAAAAGGGTTGTTTGTATTATGAAGCCTGTTCTGCTGAGGATTCAACAACGAATAATTACCTGCAAACAATTGGAAGGTGTGGCCACTGGTATTAAACTCAAAACCAAATGCCAAATTAGGATGTGGGTTATTAGTAGGGAATCTTGTAAGGGGTTGATCATAATCAACAATGATTGAAGTTACTTCGGATAATACATATCGTGCACTTACTGAAGCCGCAAAAAGATCAAACTTTTGTTCTTTATACACGAATATGGATGTATCCTTTTGTGCGTAATAGCCGGGAACTGAATTCTGATGGGATATGCTGGCAGCAACCTGCACGGAAAATTTATCAGTAACCTTCCTTGCAATTATTAACTCGTTGAAAAATGACCAACGTTCTGACTGGTAAGTGTAAAGAAAATGTTTAGGGTCAGCTTTTGTTCCGTATGCCAGGTTACCATAGTATGTAACACTAACCGGATATTTTCCTTTTGTCTGCTTCAAGAGGGCATATTTAGCACTTCCATCTAAAAGTATATTACCGCTATTCCTGGTTGCTCCAAAACCCAGTGATAAATTATTAATGGGTGCATAACTAAAGCCGATCCGCATATTGGCTGATGCATAAATTCCCCATAAATCTTTTGGTCCATTTTCAACGGTTCCAAACCTGTGTTGGATATCTGCTTCAAGAGTACCTTTTATGGGAACCATTACAGTTTGGTTATCGATGATCCATACACTTCGAAAAGTATTCTTTACAGGTTTGAGTTTTACAGGTGTTGGTGCTTCCGTTTGTGTTACAGCAGAAGTGCTGTCATCTTGTGCAAAAGATACGGTATTAACCAGGAACAATAAAACAATTAGATAAGTGAAAAATATCAATTGTCTTTTTGAGGTAGAAATAATTATTTTCATTTGACTAAGTTTTTAGATCGATTAATTGTTTGGAGCACCATTTCTTATCCAGTCATATATCTTTTGTCTGTCAGCAGCATCAGGAATATGCACTTGCATGTTTCCATTTATCATTATATACAATTGGCTTTGTTCAGGCTTAACAGTATTGACGAAACCGCCCAAAAGTTGCTGATAAGAAACATCCGGAGTCAAATACGGCACTTGAGATCCTTTCACATGACAACCGGCCGTTGCACAATTTGTAGTAAAAATAGGTTGAAGGTCGCTGCTAAAACTTACATATTGAGGGGGTTTGGTAGATACAACTGTAGGAAGAATCACATCCTTGTAACAACTAACAAGGCTAAAAACCATCAACACTAACAGCCCGGCAAATATTAATAATCGTTTCATAATAATTATATTTTGGGGTGATTATTTGTTATTAAAATTCATATTGCACTGAACTGAAACAATATCAGATATTTCTGTAGTAGTGATACCAAAGGATCTGCAATTAAATTGGAAGTTTAATTGTAAACCGAATTGATCGTAAGCAGAAGCAGTACCTGCGCCAACTGTTGATCTTTTGACATAAGAAAGCGTTCCATTAATAGTGGTGTCATGAACTGCAGCAAGTAAACCCTTCCAACTCATCACCATCGTAATAATATAACCGGGACTTTTAGTGTCAAATTCCACTTTAGTAGTTCTGATAACGGCAATGTTAGAGTCTATCAAATTTTGTTTACCCGCTATTAATTTCGGTGCGCCTACGAAGTTTAAATAGCATCCGGCATCTCTTCCAGGTTCTCCTGTATTGGATGTATTCATTTGAACATATCCGCTGAAATAAGTTTTTGTAGGATCATTTTCATAAAAAGCCCAGGAGGTATCCATCACAGGCTGGCCTGTCGTCACATATAGTTGCTTTGCAGAAGAAGGAATGTTATTTAATCCGAAGTCATTAAACCTTCCTGTGAGCAAAGCGCCTGTTCCCAGATAATCACCTGACCACAAAACACTGGAATGTACCTGGTCTAATTTCCATTGGGATGTATCTCCTATAGTTTCGGTTCCTGGTAAAAAAATACCACTTCCACGATTAATGGTGACAGTGCCTGTTGCCTGTTCAGGCATAATCAAATCTTTGTGAGTGCAACTTGAAATATAGCCATAACCACTGATAAAAATTATTGCAATTAATAGCAGTGTTTTATTGTTAAACCTTTTCATAAAATGTTTTTTAAATTAAAGATTAATTATGAGAACAAAATTATATTTGCTAC
>DASSHD010000178.1:0-2043 GCA_035693085.1 Hanamia sp.
CGTCTGTCCTGGATGCGGCCAACAGGTGAAATCCGATAGAGATAGAAGATTGTTGTTTTTCTTTCAGGGCTTTGGTAGGATGCTCCTGCATTTCTATAACTTCAGATGCATGTACTACGTTAATGTTTCCACGTGGTATTGAATATTCCTCCAATAAAGGATTCAATTTATTTTCATCCCCTATCAGGGTGAGCTTTACTTCATCTTTGTTTTCAGATAAAAATATTTGAACTCCCTTTATGGCTTCGAGAGGAGCAAAATCCCCGCCCATCATATCCAGTGCTATATTCATATTTAGGTCTTTCTTGAAAAGTTGGATAAAAATAATCAGTAAATTCCAATTATTATGAATTCAATAATAAAAAAATCCAAAGTTCAGAATTGATTGGCATCAAATCTGACTTTGGAATAATAGAAATTTATTAGAGACTTATCAGGCCTTGGAGGGAGCCTTTTCGGCTACTACTTTTCCTTTGTAAAATAATTTTCCTTCACTTGTATGAGCACGATGACGTACATGCGTTTCGCCTGTTGTGGCATCAACACTCAATGTAGGAGCATCCGCCTTATAATGTGTTCTTCTTTTTGCACTTCTTTGTTGACTGTGCCTGCGTTTAGGATTTGGCATAACCGTAAATTAAATATGATTAATTATTGTTTATTTTTAAATTGTTCTAATCCCTTTTCTAAAGGATGATTGTTTTCAATAGTAGTTGACTTCATTTTTTTTAGCATCGCCAGTATTTCTTTATTACATTGCGGGCCGCCTACTTCATTTTCACTGCATACACGCTGATTGGGAATACTTAATATTACAAATTCGTAAATCCAATCTGCAAGATGAATATGGCTTTCTGTACGTGAAATATAAAATACATCAGGATCTTCTTCATTCTGATTCATCTCATCAGGATTTTCTACCTGCTTGATTACCAGGTTAAACTCGTCCCATAGATCCATTGGAAGATTATTTCCACAACGATCGCATACAACACTTACACTACCACCAATCTCAAACCTCAGCAACATGAAAGAATGATTCTTTTCAAGAGAAAGCTTCATTGATGCGTAACAATTATTGAAATCGGTCTCCTTATAACCCGCAAAGAACTTATCATCTACCTCATAATTAAATTCATGGATCCCTGGTTTTAATCCTACAAATGCAATGTCATATTCACGCCTGTTTCCCATAACTTACAATTAAAGGGCTGCGAAGGTAAGGGAAAACCATTAATTTTTATAGTAAATAAATATACTTTTTATTTTTTTTATCACAGCAATTATCCCGAAATTATATCAACTGCTCAAAATTCTTACTTCGAGAATATTTATATACTAACTTTATTTTTTCAACAAGAAATAACCTTATTTACAAAGATGACCCCGAAATATATTAAGAGGAATAAATTTTCATGAATATCAAAAAACATCAACAACAAAATAAAATTTTATGGATCATAGCTTTTTTATTGATTAGTTTCATAAAGTTATTCTCTTTAAATAAAAATTGGGTGGAAACATTTTACTCAGTGAAATTTTATCCATTTTTTTCCAAAATTCTCCGGTTTCTTTTTGGATGGATTCCATTTAGTGTTGGTGATTTTTTATATTTCGCAGCAGGTTGCTGGCTGCTGTGGAAAATAATAAAGAATCTGAAATTGCTTTTTAAAAAGAAGATCAATTACAAAATAATATTAAAAAAATGCTTCCGGTTACTCCTTGTCTTTGCCTTTATTTACATTATATTTAATATTTTTTGGGGAATTAATTACAATCGCAGAGGAATTGCATATCAATTGCATTTGACCCACTTGCGTTATGACACTGCTGATTTAATAATGCTTCAAAATCTTTTATTGCAAAAAGTAAATATTTCAAAAGTTTCTGCTATGCGCGGGAACACAGTTTACCCTTCAAAAAGAGATCTATTCAAAAGAGCCCATGATTGCTATGATGCGGCGCAAAGTAAGTATCCTTTTCTAAAATATAGAAATCCTTCGGTTAAATCCTCATTTTACGGCTGGTTAGGTGATTATTTGG
>DASSHD010000179.1:0-4179 GCA_035693085.1 Hanamia sp.
TGTGTAGTATTAATTTCTACTTCGGGAGTTTTAATATTTGTATTACTGATAAATGTGGATTGATGCGTTTGCATATTGTACAAAAGCGAATCAGCACGAATGTGTTTTTTGGGTTCATCTAATTTTACATCTTTTTTAAAATAGATATCTTTGGTGTCATCATAATAAGTTCCTTCCCGACTTGTAATAACACTTTTTCCCTGAATTACTTTTCCTCCATCATAATAATTTCCAATTCCTGTCTGGAGATTATAATTTAATGAGTCAGTATAAAGCGTACCGCTTTTATTGGTAAGTTTTACTTTGTTTTTGAAATAAGCCATTTTTTCCACACCCATGTATAATAGGTGTTGGCAAAATATATGAACAGTATCGCCCTCGTTTATTTCTACATTGCCAAATGCCTCCAGCGTGTGTGCGGTGGGATTTACAACAGCGCTGTCGCTATAAAACAAAGTGTTTCCCTGCTTTACAATAGCGCCACCGGCTATAGTTTGAAGTGTTGTTACAGAATCAATTTTAATGGCACGCATACTTGGCCCACGAATAATTTGAAACTCTTTTACGGTATCTGCAGGAGTCTGTGGCTGTGGAGTTACCTGGCCATAAGAAAATACACCCATCGTTAAAAAAAAAATCAGAAAACCATATTTTGCCGGATGGAACATGTTATTTGTTGACCGCTTTTGTGGTATCATAAGGAAGGGGCGCCTTTAAGTAATTTCCTTTATCTTTTTTACCAAAAACAGAGAAGTTGACATATCTTTTCGGATGTACTCTGATATCATCAAGAAGAATGTTGATTTTATTGGTAGTGGCTTCCAGGTTATTGTACAATGTTTTGTCATTCAGCAAAAGGCCTATTGATCCGTCTTTGCTATTTATTTTTTCAGCTCCCATTTTAAAATTATTGATAGCGATGTTTAAAGTATCCAGCGTCTTTTTCAAATCCATTTTAGAAAGATTTTCTGAAAATTTTTGAGTGTTTCCCAGTATGCTATCTAATTTTCCATTATTAGAATTTAGATTTGCAGTAAACTTATTTACGTTTTCAAGTGATTGCGCCAAAGCTCCGTTTTGTGTATCCATTAATTTTTTTAACGAAACAGAAGTTACCACAAACGATGCAGTAGCTGTATTTAGATTCTGCAACATGCTTTGTATGTTACTTTTAGCACGCGCGTCAAAAACACCTGTTATCGTTGTAAGAACTGAATCTAACGATTTCACTGCATTTCGTACTTCATATAAGACAGGATTGATCAGTTTCATAGCCTCGTCAAAAGCGCCTCCGCTAAGGGTAGTAAGGAGTGTATCTCCCTTTTTCAAATAGGTGTTGGATGTGCCCAGTTGTATTTCCAAAGAAGGACTTCCAAGTAGATTGGGGTTTATGACAGCAAGTGAATTGTCGGGGATATTTACTTCTTTATTGAGGGAAACAGTTACCACAATTTTTCTCATATCCTTGCCTCCGTCAATATCTGCTATTCTGCCCACCTGGAGGCCGTTGATTAATACGGGATTGGATTTTACAAGCCCCTGAACATCCTGGTAAACTGCATAAATATAATTTTCTTTTTTAAAGAGGCCTTTTCCTTTCAGAAAGTTGAATCCAATAATAAGTATTGCAATCCCGATTATCGCCATTAAGCCTATCTTAGTTTCGTTACTTAGTTTCATTTGGTTTTATTTGATCAAAAGAAAAATCTGAGAAAAATAATTTTTCAATTAAAAACTATTCTGCGAAAATAGTAAAAGTTCATCTGGGTTTGAAACTAAATGAAATTACATCGAAAATCAGAAGAATATAAAAAGAGTCGAAGTCATGCTAAAGAAAGACGTTTAACGATATCCTATTTTGCATCAGCCTGTGTTGCAACATTGGCAAGTGTTTTAGACGATTCCACTTGTTTTCTATAAGCCAAAAGCGCATCTGTAATTGCCTGAGCAATTTCATCCTGGCCTTTCTCACTATTCAGATATCGTTCGTCATCGTAGTTGGCCAAAAAACCTGTTTCTATCAATATTGCAGGCATTTGGGTAGCGTGCAAAACCCAAAGGCCCTTCTGGCGTTGCCATACTCCAAGGTCGTCTCTGCCGGTTTTGGCAATTTCCTGCTGAACCAGAGACGCAAGTTGGTAGCTTTTCTTAAAATAATTTTGTGAATATAAAAGAGCGCTTGCTTTATATTCAGGACTGTCATAATTAATATTCTGAGTACTATCGTCATCATCTGTTTCAAATCCCAGATCACCATCTTCCAATGCTTTTATTTTATCATTAGACTGGCGTGCTGCTAGTATCAATGTACTTGTTCCTTTTCTTGAGGAAGGCAATTTATAATATTCCTTGATTGGGACTCTGCGGGTGTGCCTGGTAACTACTTTTTTTCTGTTTTTTCCTTTTCCAACATACCGTGTGGTGTGATAGGTCTGCATTCGGTGGCCTACGATCCTGTAATGAGTTTTTAAATCTACATAATCAGCATGTATGCATACAAAAAGATCGCCGTGATGTTCATTTGCAAACTGAGCCTTTTCATGCACCGACATATAGACATCCGTTGTCCTTGTGGGAATAATATTTACATCAGGCATTGCTTTTCTCAGGTCATCCACCAGTTTCATTGAAATGGCGAGTGTGATATTTTTTTCTTTTGAATGAAGCGCTCCTTCGTAATCACTTACGGCACCATTGTCTTTACCCCCATGCCCCGGGTCAATAATGATTGTTTTAATTTTTCGGGGAACCTGCGAAAATACTCCTACATTTAAAAACAGGAATAAAGATAAAAAAATAAAAAGGGGACGGGATGACAGAGTAAACAACCGGCTTCTTTTAAATACAAACATTTACGAATATAATTTTAATTTGGGTTAATATAATTCTTTAATAATCTTCACATATCCTTAATTACATTATCTCTATTTTTGTTGCCTTACTGCTATGCGCGAAAAAAACAAATTTAGCTCGAAAACTCTTTCACCAATTGCTTTTATAGCTATCCTGTTTGCATTTATTCTATTCACAGTTGACAGCAAGGGTAAAGATTCTTTTGAAAATTTTTCTGATGTCATACTTTCATATAAATCATTACAAATAAATTCTTCTGATTCATCACGAATAATTCCATCAAAGAAAAACTTTTTTTCTGTTGCAGAAAAGCGAAATTTTAAAAGGGATACATTACCCCCGCTTAATCAGGTTTCTTCCGATTCTGTTTCTTTAAATAAAATTGATTCTTTTCCCAAAAAGGATACTTCAATTCATAAAGCAAAAAGTGATACGATACCTCAAGAAGGAATTGATTCTCTTCCGAAAGAAGATACCTCCTTAAACAAAAGAAAAGCAGATACTATTCAATATAAATTAGCCAAAAATGCACTGGAAGCTCCGATAGAATACACTGCTGAAGATTCGATGGTTATTGATGTTCCGGGGAAAAAGGTAACTCTTTATGGTAAAAAAGTAACCACTAATTACAAAGACAATGATCTTACCGGCCCCGTTATTTCTTTTGATGAAGCATCAGGTGATATTATTGCGTCTATTAAAAGGGACAGTACAGGAAAAGTGATTGCGTTTCCTACATTTAAGCAGGCAGATTTTACCTCACAAATGGATACGGTCCGCTTTAATTTGAAGAGTGGAAAAGGGTTAACCAAAAGCACCTATACGCAACAAGGAGAAATGTATGTATATGGAAAGGTGATTAAGAAAGTAAGCCCTGATGTTTTTTATGCCTTACGTGGGAGATTTACTACCTGTAATCTTGATACACCACATTTTGCTTTTATCAGCAATAAAATAAAATTCATCACTAATAAAGTGGCCATTACAGGGCCGGTGCACCCCGAAGTGGAAGGTGTGCCAATCCCGATCTATTTCCCATTCGGTATTTTTCCTTTGAACCAGGGAAGACATTCAGGTTTTCTGCCGCCTAATTTTACAGTTAATCAGCAAAAGGGGATAGGGCTGGAAGGGCTTGGTTATTATAAAGTAATTAATGATTATTGGGATTTTGTAATCCGATCGAGTATCTATTCTTATGGTGGGTGGTCGCTAAATATTAATCCCCGATATTCCAAAAGATATCACTATAGGGGAGCTCTTTCTTTTGATATCCAAAATTTTAATTACAACTTTAAAGGGGATCCTGATTTTCAAAAAAACCGCTCC
>DASSHD010000180.1:0-5307 GCA_035693085.1 Hanamia sp.
CCAAATAAGCCAAATAGTCAGAGATCTTTTAGTTTCTAATAAGGGACTTTTATTCTGATAAATCTATTGGCAAATGTAGTAAAATCAATATTTTCATTGAGTCAAACCGACTCTTTTGAAAAAAGTTCGGATGGCAGTGAATTTTTTTATAAAATCATTTATTTTATGAGAGGGTAGCTCTTTAAGATAAGGTGCCACTTTTTTGAATGTTTTTTTTATTTTTATTTTATGTTTTTTTTCAATCAGAAATTGAAATTCTTTTTTATTTTTTTTGATATCCACTTTCACTCTGATAAGATATTTTTCAATCTTTGATACATCGTACATCTCAAGTATTGATTCTTCCTGTTGCAGTTTCC
Organism: Hanamia sp.; assembly: GCA_035693085.1. GTDB lineage: Bacteria > Bacteroidota > Bacteroidia > Chitinophagales > Chitinophagaceae > Ginsengibacter. Next base: position 360 of record DASSHD010000180.1, read on the forward strand.
TGATTTTGCCCGATTGTTTAAAAATTTTTATAAAGGGTTTAAAATATTTCTTTTTTTGAAAATCTTTATTACAATAATTGACAAGTTCAAGAAGCGTTTTCAGTTTTTTTATTTCCACTCTCAAACGATGATAATCCTCCATTTTATATTTATTAGCCGGCATGGCTAAAATTTTAAGAATATTTTTTTCTCTCTCCCGCAAATGATCACAAAGAGTTATTTCCGCTGTCAAAAGTTCCATAATGCAAATTTCATCACAATAATATTGCCATTAAATAATTTGTTTCATTTTTTCGATTTTAGTCTTTAGCATTGAGCTTTCAGTTTTGAGATTCTTGCTACTTGCCTTCTTACCCTTATTTTTGTCAAAAATTTTAAATATGCAAATTCTTCTTGTATTACACAATTTAATCCGGTGGCTCATTTTAATATTTGCTTTCTGGACGATAATTTCCGCTATCAGCGGATTGTCTGCGAAAAGAGAATATTCTTCCGGCGATAGCAGAAGTAATTTCTTTTTTATGCTTGGCATGGATATTCAATTATTAATAGGATTGATTCTTTACTTTTCAAATGGATGGTTTGAAAGCCTGAAACATTTTGGTGAAAGCATGAAAGACCCAATGGTTCGCTTTTTTACAATGGAACATTCTGTTATGATGATCATTGCATGGATTTTAGTTCATGCCGGAAGGATATCTGTAAAGAAAGCAGCAACTTCAAATGCGAAATTTAAAAAAACATTAATATTTTTTGGAATCGCTTTGCTTATTATACTAATTGCTATTCCCTGGCCGTTTAGAGAAGCAGTGGCAAGGCCATGGTTCAGATGGTTTTAAGGATTGAAAAAGTAAGAATCTTACTTATTTATTTGTTTACTGCCGCCATCTGAGCGAACTATAAATTACAAACTACGAACTATTAAATGACTGAAACAAAAGAAGAAAGACCCATAATATTAGTTACTAATGATGATGGAATTACAGCGCCCGGTATTAAAAGCCTCGTCAATGCTGTAAAGGATTTAGGCGATGTAGTAGTGGTGGCACCAGATAAGCCTCAGAGCGGCATGGGACATGCTATTACGATCGGGGTACCTTTAAGATTGAACAGGGTAAATGATCTTTTTGAAAGTGCCGAAGCCTGGCAAACCAATGGGACGCCGGTGGATTGCGTAAAACTTGCCGTTGATAAAATACTTCATAGAAAGCCGGATATATGCCTTAGCGGTATCAATCATGGTGCTAATCATTCCATTAATGTGATCTATTCGGGAACGATGAGTGCTGCGATGGAAGCTTCTATTGAAAGCGTTCCCTCAATAGGTTTTTCATTACTCAATTATAGTATTGAGGCTGACTTTAGTACAGCAGAATATTATGTTCATAAGATTGTAAAAAGCGTTTTGAATAAAACGAATGGGAAGCATTTTCTGCTAAATGTAAATATTCCTGATGTTCCACGCGAACTGATGAATGGAATAAAAGTATGCAGGCAGGCTTATGCTAAATATGATGAGGATTTTGATGAAAGGCTTGATCCCCACGGCAGAAAATATTATTGGCTTACAGGCGAATTTGTAAATTTTGATACTGGTGAAGATACCGATGTATGGGCATTAGAGCATAATTACGTAAGTGTGGTTCCTGTACAGTTTGACCTTACCAATTACACTTTAAAAAAAGAACTCGAAAAAAACTGGGACATATTATGATCTTCAAAAAAGACAATTTTGTATTCGGACTTTCATTAGGATTTATTGCTCCGATGATAGGATTCCTTGTTTATAAATTAATAAAATTTAAGGGACTTACTTTTTCAGAGATGCTGCAGTGGATGAAATTTAATCCGAATTTAATTACTGTATCTATCAGCATTTCTTTAATGGCCAACGCAATTTTGTTTACTATTTATATTAATGGCTATCGCGATAAAACTGCTAAAGGCATTTTTGTAATGACTATGATTTATGCAGTTATTGCATTTGCATTTAAGTATTGGTAGATATCTTTTCTTTTAAAAGTCAATCTTTCGTATAAGGTTAAACGAAAATAATTATAATACCTAAAAAATAGAAATTCCCTTCATTTGCCTGCTTGCTGGCGGGTTGATTGCTTTACTGATTCACACTTTATGAATCCCTTTCAGCATTCTTACTGTTACGAGTAATTGGCCAATGTGCCTCATTGAATGTTCTGCTGCGTGTACATACAATCCGATCAGAGTAGTAGGTATTTGCTTACGACCAATTCCTCTGGGTTCAGTAAGAGAATCGGGATTTACATTTTTTAGTTCTTCTACTGCATTAGCTATGCGCTTATCTAACAAGTTAAGCATTTGCTGCATAGATAGTGAAGTTTTTTCTTTGTTTCCTTCCCTCGAAATTTCATCCATTTGCTTTTCGTTTAATAGTTCTTTTCGTGAGTATGTAAAAAGCCGGTCAATAACTCCTTGGATGTGTTGGAGGTGAAATGCTGGCGAAGCAACTCCTTCAGGCCTTTCCCACAAGAGGTTTTCAGGAAATCCTTCCATAATGCTATGTGCTTCTTCGCTTGCTTCTAAAAGTGCATGGGCCACAGGTTGTAATAAAGTGGGGATATTTTCTATCGGGCCACGCTGCCATACTTCTCTTTTTTTCTCCATATATTTAATTTAATTTTTAATCAAAATTGTAGATTCCAAAGTTACTCTTTTTATTACCAGGGAGGTTTAAAATGAGGTTCTATATCTATTCCAGTATTATTTATATTTTTAATTCAGCTAATAATATTTATTTTTACGAATATTGTTAGTGGAATTGCTTATGAAAATATTTTCTACTTTTTTTATTTTCACATTTTTTTTCTTTTTAATTGCTTCAGGACAGAGTGTGCCTAATTACATTCCCTACAGAACGATGACGCCGAGTGAACTTCTGTCTTACAGGCAATCTATCTGGGATACTTTGCCTGCAGCAATTGGGTGGGTAAACGATTTCGAAGGATTATATGACAGGCGCCAGGAAGATTCTATCGAAAGTATTCTTGAACATTTTGAAAGAAAAACAACTATAGAAATTGACATAGTAACAGTTGATTCTAATATGGTTGCTAAGGAAAAATTTGACGAATTTGCTTACCGTCTTTTAAAAATATGGGGAATTGGTAAAATTGACAAAAGCAATGGGATTGTAATATGTATTTGTAAAGACTACAAGAAATTATTCATCTGCACTGATTTTGGAATTGATAAATATTTAAATGAATATGATAAATCCAGGATCACAAACAAATACATAATTCCATTCTTTCAAAAGAATAATTATTTTTCAGGTACTCTAAATGGGCTGAATGCGATCCTGGATAAAATCAATAGAAAGTGGAGTAAATACAATAAAACCTGATTTCAGGTATCCTGCAATCCTGTATAAAAAGATTTACATACCCCCCAATAACTTATACATTTCATCCAATTTTGGCGATAGAATAATATCAGTACGCCTGTTTTTTGCTCTTCCTTCAGGAGTTGCATTAGAGGCTACGGGTTCGTAATAGCTATGTCCCGAAGAAATCACTCTTTTAGGATCTACTTTATAAGTATTTACAAGGATTCTTACAATTGAATTGGCCCGGGCTGTACTAAGATCCCAGTTATCCTGGTATCTTCCCCTGATAGGAATACTGTCAGTATGCCCTTCTATATCCACAGCTACAGTACTGTCCAAATTCAGCACAGCCGCCAGTTTAGATAAAGCATCTACTCCCTGAGGATTCACTACAGCACTTCCGGATGGAAATAATAATTTTTCTGAAAGGCTAACATATACTTTACCATCTTTCTCATATACGGAAAGGTCATTTGAATTAAATCCTTTCAATGCTTCCGCCATTTTATTTTTCAATTCTTCTGAAGCGGCTTTTTGTTGATTCAATAAATTTTGTAATTCTTCGAGCTTTTGTTTTTGGCGCTGTAAGTCTTGCTGGCTTTGCGTCAGCTTACTTTGTTGTTCAGACGTTTGCTGACCAAGCTGGCTGTTCTGATTGCTAAGCGCAGAAATTTTCCCGTTAAGATCATTTATATTGTTTTGTAAAGTAACAATCTGATCTTTGAGAGAAGAGATATTGGATTGCAATGAAGAATTTTGATTGGCAAGTTGAGTACTGTCGTCACGCAAAGTGGCTGTTTCTTTTTGCGATTGCACCAAATATCTTTTGGCAACACAACTCTGAAGCAGGAAAATTCCGGCCGCTACAATTACATATTTTTTCATTATAATTTATTTTGCAGATATACATTAAAAAAATGTGCCAAAAATAAAGTATATATTACTTATTGGGAAAATTATTAATTATCGGGGATTTTTTTACATTTTTTGGGCAACTTCCCGGCATAGCCGGAAAATAAATCTGTTGCTTGCTTTCAAAAAAATGAATAGAGTATTCTTTTAATCCTGCAATTTTTTTTAAATAAGAATCTTAATTATTAGTTGCTTTACTGTATTAGATATGGCTTTTCATATTTTCCCATATTTCTTATAATATGCTATTAGCATTCCTACTACTGCATTATAGCTGTGCATTCCCTGGGGTTGCTGATTCAGCTTTAAAAAATTTCCATAGAGCCATGTGATTAAAGGCTCGAATAAACTCCTGTGGGCAAGGTCAAATTGCTTTAATTCAATTATATCATTTTTCACTGCCGGGTTCAATTGTTCCAAAGCTTTCTTTGAAGCTGTTGAATCAAAATAATACACTTCGCGGTTAGCATATAAAAAAAGGTCAAAATAAGTTGAATAATGAAACAGAGTATCGTGGGAATTTACAGCCGCCAGATATCCTACAAAATTTGCTTCGTTCTCTTTCGCGTAACCAAGTTGGTGAGCCATTTCGTGTGTTGTAATGTAAGGCTGTAAAAATGATGGAACGGTAGTATTCACCTGTGCTTCTCCTGTGAATGGATTGTAGTAGCC
>DASSHD010000181.1:0-7651 GCA_035693085.1 Hanamia sp.
CCAAATAAGCCAAATAGTCAGAGATCTTTTAGTTTCTAATAAGGGACTTTTATTCTGATAAATCTATTGGCAAATGTAGTAAAATCAATATTTTCATTGAGTCAAACCGACTCTTTTGAAAAAAGTTCGGATGGCAGTGAAAAGATTTATTACAATGGTTAAGAAATTTATTTCTTATTATGGAAAGTTGACAGACAACTCAAATTTTAATTTTACCGCAACACATAATTATTCAAAATTAAATTACATTAAAATCCTGATTATATTAAATAGAATTAGCAGGCTTTGAATTCCCTCTCAAAAATATTTGACAAGTTTTATCTCAAGCAATGGAGTATTGGTATAATAAATGAAACCATTGAAGATGTAATCCGGAATAAAAAAATCTCAAAGGAGATTAAATGGATCCCCATAAACAATAACTATCAATTTTTTGCAGATCCTTTTATTTTCAAATCAGAAACCGGGGAGTACAGTATTTTATATGAAGAAATGGACTATAACAAACAATATGGTATTATTTCCCAATTCAAGTTAGATAGCACCAATAATGTTGTTGAAAAGGAGGGAATACTTGACACCAAAAGCCATCTTTCTTATCCGTTTATTTTTTATGAAAATGGGAATATGTATGTTTTTCCTGAATCAAGCGCCAATGGGAAATTATCATGTTATCAATACGATAGCGGTAGTCTTTCTTTACAATTCATAAAGGATATAATTAATCTCCCACTCCTGGATTCAACCATTTTAAAACACGAAAATAAATATTGGATTTTCAGTACTATGAGAGGAATTGACTCAAATAAAAAACTATATATTTTTTATGCAGATAGCTTATTAGGAAATTATACACCCCATCCTCAAAATCCGGCAAAAGATAATATGAATGGGTCAAGGCCGGCAGGTAATTTTATTTTAGTTGACGATAATATTTACCGTCCTGCACAAGGCTCAGGAAAATATTACGGATCTTCAATAATTGTAAACAAAGTCATTGAATTATCCGAAAGTAAATTTGAAGAAGAATATTGTTTTAGTATAACACCACCAAAAGAAGAATATTACAATTTTGGAATTCACACAATTAATTACGTGGATAATAAGATTGTAGTTGATGGGTTAGCGAGGCGCTTTCTTCCTTTTACGCAAATGAAAAGATATTTTTCAAATTATAAATAAACACATCAAAGCTACTACTACTTTGCGTGTACAAAGAGTATTAATATTAGGACCTATTGCACCGCCTGTGGGAGGAGTAAGTATCCATATTTCAAGAATTACCCAGTTACTGAATAAAGAATTCGAATTCGATTTTATTGATGAAAGCAGGGAAATCAAACCTTCTTATTTTAATATCAGGAGTTTAAATTTTTTTCTGTATCTAAAAAAACTAATACAAGCAAATATTTTATTCATTCATAGCGGAAAAAAATCATTGAGAACAATTCATCTTCTTATTGGAAAGATATTGGGGAAAAAAGTGATTCTAACAATACACAGTTTTAGATCTGACACTCCGATATTCGTTACTTCAATAAATGGATTTTTTTACAGATTAGCAAATTCAATTGTTGTAGTGAATCCCGAAATTAAAAACCAACTACATCTGCCGGAAAAAAAAACAATAGTTAAGGATGCTTTCATTCCACCTCAGATCGAATGTGAGCCGGAATTACCTAAAGAGATTCAGGAATCATTGTCAAAAAATAACAATGACGGCAATTTAATTATATGTGCTAATGCTTCCCGGCTAGATAAATACAATAACCAGGACTTGTACGGATTAGATATGTGTATAGAAGTTGCCAAAAGATTAGTAGAAAAAAAACTTCCTTTTTTTTTTATTTTTGTTGTTTCATCTCTTGAAAAAAATGCTGACACATTTTTTAAAAGCAAAGAATTAATAAAAAAATTAGGTTTATCCGAAAAATTTATCTTAACAAACGAATCTTTATCTTTTGTAAAACTCATAGAAAAAGCGGATATCATAGTAAGACCCACAAATACAGATGGCGATTCATTAACTATTAGAGAAGCTCTTTTTTTTAATAAACCAATTCTTGCTTCTGATATAGTAGAAAGACCTGCGGGAGTAAATTTATTTCAGACCCGAAATTTTGATGATCTCGAAAAAGAATTAGAAACCCTGATTAAACGCCAAATTATTAAAAAGGGATTAGAAGTAGATAATACTTCAAAATCAAAGGAGGAATTTAAAAAATTTTACTCCGCATTATTGAACCTTAAATTATCATAGAACCCCCTGATGCTTACTTTTTAAAAGTATACCATCCTATAAAGAAACAGATTGGCAAAATAAATTAGAGGAATCATAACGATTCAAATTATTTTGAATCCATGACTTGAATTACCCGCCCCAAAAAGAAACAACTGAACAAAAATTAAAGATCAATTCTTCTATTATTGTAACGTTAAAAAATATCAAGCAATGTATTGAACCATTCTTTGATTAATACAAACTGTCCCAACTCAAATTGGTTTTTCTAAATAATAATAACAATTGCCTGCATGTCAATAGATGAAATAATTAAAAATTGTGAAAAGTATCTCATTAAAAACGAATACAAATCTTATGATCAATTTGATGCCTTGACAAATCCACTTATTAATCGCTTGACAAAAAACAAACAACTGGCAAGAAGAATTGCAATTCAGGTAGTAGCAAAATTTCCATTTGATTTACACTGGTTAGGAATGAAGAAAATGCTTCATACAAAAACGATTTCTGATATGCTTTGGTTCTACTCTATAGAGAAAGGTATAGATGCCTCTAATGAAATTAATCATTTTTTTGAATTATTAATTCAAAAAAAATTGAAGGATAGGTATATCTGGGGACTTACTTTTCCGTACACTTCCAGATTCATTGATGCGGATGCCTCAATGCCTAATTTATATAATACCGTAAATGCAGGGATTTCTATATGTTATTCATTTTTGCATTTAAAAGATCCCAATAAACAAATAGCAAAGGAAGCAATTAATGGAATTATACATTCAATAGAAACAGAATTTGGATATATTGATGAAGACCCGAAAGGGTGGTATATTTATTATCCCGGACAAAAACATCCTGTTTATAATGTGAATGCACTTACTATTTACTTTCTTGTTTTCGTTAAAAAATTAGGCCTGAATGATTTAAGATTTTTAGATAAACGAATTAAATCATTGATACACTTATTAGCTGAAGAGCAGGAAAATGATGGAAGTTGGTTCTATTCAAGATCTGACAAAGGAAAATGGATTGATGGTTTTCATACCGGCTTCATTTTAGAATCACTTGCTTTTGCTCATAAAGAAGGCTATGCTAAGGAAATAGCAGAAATTCTTCATTTAGGATGGGATTTCTATCTAAAAAAAATGTTTACAAAGGAAGGATACTCTAAATATTATTTAGAGAGTAATAAATTCCCAATTGAATCACAAAATTATGCGCAGACAATTCAAACTCTATCTAATATTTCCAAATGGCTTAAGTGGGACCAAAAAGATCTTTTAAATAAGACAATAAATATTGTAATAAAAAATTTATATGATAAAAGAGGATTTTTTTATTATAAGAAAACAAAATTTTTTATTTATAAACAACCATTTTTAAGATGGTCTGTAACCCCTATGATGATAGCTTTAAGCTATTCAAAGCAATTAGGGCATTATAAAAATTAAATATGAAAAAAATTTTTTTGATCTTATATTTTTTGATAGGGAAACATCTGCCTTCCAGTTATTTTCCTTTAGGGAAATTTTTTAATAGAATCAGGATTTATCTTCTAAAAAAAAATATCACAATCGGTGAAAAAACTATAATTCAAAAGGGATTTAGATTTGGTTTAAAAAATAAAGTTATTATTGGAAAAGAATGCCAGATAAATGAAAATGTATATATTCAATCAGCTTCTATTGGTAACTATGTTTTAATAGCCCCTAATGTCGCAATTCTTGCAGCCTCACACATATTCGCTGACAAAACAATACCAATGGTGTATCAAGGCGATACTGCCATTAATCCGGTTATAATTGAAGATGATGTATGGATAGGAAGAAATGCAATAATATTGCCCGGAACCCGAATAGGTAAAGGAGCTATAGTAGGAGCAGGAGCAGTAGTGACCAAAAATATTCCCGAAGAAGCAATCGTTGGGGGAATCCCTGCCAAAGTAATAAGATTCCGTTAGGTATCTTCAAGAATCTACTAAAATATAAAGAACAAACATTTAATAAAACTATTTAACGTTTCTAATCTCACATGAAAATCTGGTTTGATCTTTCAAATGCCCCTCATATCAATCTTTTCAAAGATTTACTAAAAGACCTGGAAGCAGAAGGGCATGAAATTATTGTAACCTGTCGCCCTTTATCCAATACAGTATCTTTATTGAACCTCCACCAAATAAAGCATACTATAATAGGAAAACATTATGGGAAAAATTTTTTAAAAAAAATATTTGGTTATCCAATACGTGTATGGCAATTAATGAAGTTTATAAAGCCCCTTCAAGTTAATATCGCGGTTTCACAAAGTTCTTTTCATTCACCCGTGGCGGCACGGCTGCTTGGAATTCCCTCCATTTACATGAATGATAATGAACATGCAATGGGAAATATTCCCTCTTTCATTTGTGCTTCAAGAATTATGATTCCGGAATTTTTGAGTATCAAAAAAGTGCAGAAGCAAGGCGCTTCAGTAAACAAAATTATTTCTTATCCGGGAGTAAAAGAAGGAATTTATTTGTGGCAGAAATATCTTTTAAACGGCAAAGAAGACAAGGATCAGGTTTCTCCAAAAAATATCTATATAAGACCAGAACCCAGGACCGCTCAATATTATAAAGGTGGCGAAAATTTTCTTGATGAAGTAATTGCTGATTTAAAAGATTCCTATTCTATAACAATGCTTACGAGAGATAAAGAACAATTGGTTCACTATCAATCTGCAAAATTTAAAGGAATTCATGTGCCCGAAAAACCACTTTCTTTTGATGAAATAGCAAACGACTGTTTATTATTTATAGGCGCCGGGGGAACTATGACGCGAGAGATGGCGGTAATAGGGATACCCACTATCTCTGTCTATCAGGATGACCTTCTCGACGTAGATCAATATTTAATTAAAGAAGGCCTGATGCAACATCTGCCTATACCAAAAACTGAAATTGTATTAGAATATTTAAAACAAAATAATGCAAAACCACCCAACACCAACTTATTACTAAAAGGAAAACAAACCTATTTTTTAATCAAATCTTTAATCGAAGAAATAACAAAAAATGCTAAGAGCAGGAATAATAGGACTCGGTAAAATGGGCATCTCGCATTGCGCCATACTGGGAGCACACCCCAATGTAAACCTTGTTGCAGTATGCGATACGTCAACACTTGTAACAGAGGCTTTCAAAAAATATTCAAGGTTTGAATGTTTTAGCGACTACAAAAAGATGATAGACAAGATGGATCTCGAAGCAATTATTATCGCTTCCCCAACAAAGTTCCATGGCGAAATGGTTCAGTATGCTCTGGAAAAAAACATTCATGTTTTTTGTGAAAAACCTTTTGCACTTGATCCGAAAGAAGGAATAAAGCTATCGCATCTTGCCAAACAATCAGGCCTCGTAAACCAGGTAGGTTATCACAATCGTTTTATTGGCACATTCAATGAAGTAAAAAAATTGCTTTCATCTAATGTACTTGGCGAGATATATCATTTTTCAGGAGAATCTTACGGACCAGTGGTTTTAAAGGAAAAAGGAGGCACCTGGAGATCTGAAAGAGAAGAAGGCGGAGGTTGTTTGTATGATTATGCTTCACATACTATTGACTTGGTAAATTTTATTTTGGGCAAGCCTGTAAAAGTTGCAGGCACTCAGTTGAAATACATATTTTCTAAAGATGTGGAAGATGCTGTTTATAGTAATCTTACTCTTGATACCGGATTAAGCGGCCAACTTTCAGTAAACTGGAGTGATGAAACTTACAGGAAAATGAGTACACAGATCACTATTCTCGGAAAAAAAGGAAAGATCGTTGCAGACGCAACGGAGCTAAAAATTTTTCTAAAGGAAGATAATCCGGCATTTGGGCTTTCAAAGGGATGGACAGTAAAAGACATTACCGGTCTCACTCCATCAGTAAATTTTTATTTACGAGGCGAAGAATATTCTTCGCAAATTGATCATTTTATTGAATGCATAATTTCTAAAAATTTGAATAATAAAAGTTCATTTGAAAGCGCTTCTCAAACCGATGAAGTAATACAATTATTATTAAAAGATACCACAAGCAAATAAAAATGGATAGAGTAATATTTGGTGATAACCAGTTTTTTGGCGTGAATCACAGTTCTGACGAAAAATCAAGGGCGCAAGCCATTAAATTTAAGGATAATCAGGCAATAATTGATGTATTAAAAATTACCGTTGATGAAGGAATCGGCACGTTTATGTGTACCACTCATGATCGAATAGCTGATATTTGTCACACTATCAGAACTGATAAAAAGTTTAAACATTTTCAAATATATCCCTGTATGCCTTATGCTCATAAATATGCCAATGCAGTAACAGAATTGGGCGTGATAGGAACTATAAAAAAATATGTACCCGGAAATATATTTTCCACTTTCGCCAAAGGAGGAATGGCATTTGTAAAAAAAGATTTTATTTCAATGATGGAATTATTAATAGATGCCGAGATGAAAATGTTTAAAGGAATACGTACACCGGTAATATTTATACAAAATGTAGTGACGGACTTGCTTTTAGGGCTTGGCATGACGGATTTCCTGGTCGCTTTTCATGATTATATAAAAGAGAAACATAAGGCAGAACCAGGATTCATCACGATGAATCTTCCCTTACTGTTAACTACCTTAGAAAATGCCGGAATTAAAAATCCTGTCATTTGTGCTTCCATCAATAAGATCGGGTTTCGTATGTCGGGTGGTAAAGAGATTTATGAAAAAATAATTGCTGAGAAAAGATGTAGGTTAATTGCTATGCAGGTATTTGCAGCTGGATCCATACCGCCGAAAGAAGCGCTCGAATATGTTTGTAACAAGGATGGTATCGAATCCATTCTATTTGGCGCATCTTCGCGGGGGAATATAAAAAGCTCAAAAGAACTTATTGACAATTACACAATACAATAAATCAATAAAACTAAAGTTAAATAGAGGTTAGTATATTAATTTCTATTCAACATTTGACCATTCATAATTTTAAAGAAAATTATTAATAATTGAATCGCCAGTTTGACCGATACCTGCAAATCACCCTCGTTGCATTAGATTTAATCCTGATAAACCTGGTATTCTTCCTTTGTCAGATTATTTTTGCAGAGAGCATACATTACAATACTTCAGACGCATATTTCAGATATTTAACTTTTGCCAATTCATCGTGGTTACTTTTTTCTTTCTTTTTAAGAACTTATGCTTTATCTAATATTTTAAAATTTGAAAAATTTACAAAAAGAACGATTCAGGCATATTTAGTTTGGATTATCCTGGTTTTATTTTATTTATTTTTTTATCGTGAAATATCAATCTCAAGGCTTTTCATTCTAAGCACAACAGGAGGTTTTGGATTAGGATTACTATTAAACAGATTTATATATCTGGGAATATTCA
>DASSHD010000182.1:0-7349 GCA_035693085.1 Hanamia sp.
AGAAAAAGATGAGGCATTGAAATAGTTTTTATATTCGATTTTAATACAACAAGAAAAAAATAAAATTATTACTATGAAATTAGCAATTCTTGGTTCAGGATTTATCGCCCGCTTTTATGCCGATGCTTTGGTAGGTCAGCGTAGAAAAGATGAAATCACTATTGTGTATAGCCGAACGATTTCAAATGCGAAAAAATTTGCGGATGATTATAAAGTGCCCAATTTCACAGACAGCATTAAAGAATGTGTATCGCACAAAGATGTGGACGCGGTTGTCATTGCTTTATCAAACGATATGCATCTTGAAGCAGTGTTGGCTTGCGCTGCAGCGGGCAAACATCCATTATGTACCAAGCCACTTGGCCGCAACGGGAAGGAAGCTTTGGAGATGCTTAAGGCAGTTGAAAAGGCCAATGTTACGGGCGGTTATCTTGAAGACCTGGTGTATTCTCCCAAGGCGTTAAAATCTATAGAAATAATAAAAAGTGGAAGTATTGGTGAAGTGATATGGGCTAAGAGCAGGGAAACGCATCCCGGCCCTCATAGCGATTGGTTTTGGGATAAAGAAAAATCCGGAGGCGGTGCTCTTATTGACCTGGGCTGTCATTGCGTAGAGTTGTGCCGGAATTACATCGGGAAAAATATAAAGCCTGTTGAAGTAATGTGTTGGGCGGATACACGCTTGCACCCGATAGATGCAGAAGACAACGCGGTAGGAATGGTAAAATATGAAAACGGCGCCATCGGGCAGTTTGAAGTAAGCTGGTCTTTTCGTGGAGGCATGGATCTGAGAGATGAAGTGATGGGAACTGAAGGAACCATCTGGATCAATAATTTTTTGCGTACCGGTTTTGAAATGTTTACTACCGGTAAAAGCGGCAGCTATGTTGCAGAAAAAGCCGAAAGCAATTCAGGTTGGCTTTTTCCCGTGGGAGATGAAGTGAATGACCTCGGATACAATCACATGTTTACGGATATGTTTGAAGCGATAGAAAATAAAAAGCAGCCAATGGAAAATTTTTATGACGGCTATGTAGTGAATGCAGTTTTAGACGCGGCTTTTCTTTCTGCAAAAACTAAAAAATGGGAACCTGTAAAAATAGAAGGCTGGCGCGGTGTTGTTGAGAAAAAAAAGGAAAAAGAAATGGCAAGCTACGATAAAGATTATTATTTGATTAAAGAAGAAGTTCTTCCATCAGGAGAGAAAAAATTTATTGTAAAAAATAAAAAAACAGGTTCGATTGAAAAGAGGTAAGGATTATTGATTATTAAAGATTGATTATTTTATCTTATAATTATTATAATGTAGAATAGAAATTGGGATCCTGATAGCTATGGGGATTTTTGGTTTATTGTGGATGATTTTCGAAATGACAAATTAAACCCATAAATGCAGAACGATAGTTGGAAAGAAAGCAATTAAAAAATCAGGGTTAAAAATTTGGAATGCACACCCAGTTTATAAATCTGTTCCTTTGCCGAAAATAAAATTATGTAAATTTATTGTGGAATTTTTGAAGATTTAAATTACAGCCGCGGATTCACTTTCATTTTTTTCAAAGCTTTATTAATCTTACTGCTTAATAATTCCACAGTGACATCTTCTTCAATCTTTTTTCCATTAATAAAAAACGTGGGCACTTCTTTTACGCCCAGTTCATTACCATATTTTAAATCATCATGAACATACAATCCATATTTTCCATTGATGAGATTATTTAAAAATGATTTGTTGGTGATGCCTATTTCTTTTGCGTAAGATTTTAAACTAATGATCCCAAGATGTTTTCGATTGTGTATCATCATTTCATGCATTTCAAAAAACTTTCCTTCCTGTGCTGCGCCCACGGCTGCTTCAGCAGCCTTAAGCGCCTTTTGGTGAATACGCATTAATGGAAAATGCCGGAAGTTAAAATTCACTTCTTCTTTGTAAGCATCCATTATTTCCTTCGTAATTTTATGAGCCTGCGCGCTTTTTTCACTTTCATAATCTATAAACTGCATGATGGTAATCAAAGCTTTTGGATTGCCAATGATCACGTCTTTTGGTTCTATAATTATCTCCTCTTTTTTATTAGCCATAACTTTACTTTAATCTTTATTCTTCCATATATCCGCATATTCTTCGGGACGGCGCTTGAATTGCGCAAAAACATAAGGGCAGAGTGCAACCACTTTTAAATTATTTTTTCTTGCGTAATCTACCATCGCGGAAAATAATTTTTTTGCCAACCCTTTACCTTCATTGCCGGACGATACTTCGGTGTGGTAAACCGTAAGATCATTTCCTGAAATACCGATTTCCATTTCAGCTATTCGTTCACCATTTTCGCTAATATAAAAATGGCCATGTTTTTTTTCATCTAAATTTAATTGAACATCTTCCATCATATATTTGTTTAAGCGTTCTTTTTAATCTGATCTCAAAGTTACGAAGTAGCAGATGGTTTGAGATTCTTATAAAACAAGAGGGTAATTCCTGGTAATTTAAGACAAGGGGCTATTACTTTACGAATGGATTTGGGTTTGGATTATTTCCATTTAAGTGGCTAAAATCAATGCTTTTACGTTCCTAAAGAAAAATTAAAAACTACTTTGGAACCATCAGGTGCAATGGCAAGGATTTGTATGATGCCTCTTTGTGCGGACAATAAGGCAACATCAATATCTTTAGGATTGTTAATCGGTTTCCCATTGATAAAAGCAATTATTGTTCCCCTCGGAATACCAATCTGATCAAAAAAACCACCCTTCAAAACATCAGTTACCACCACGCCCGAATTCAGATTAAAACGTTGTTTAAGAGTGGTGGAAAGTGGCGCAAAAGTGGCGCCCAGTTTTTTATATATTTCTTCAAGAGGCCCTGCACTTCCTGCGGTAGTTTTTAGTGGTTCTTCCGCTTTTAAAGAAACCGATGCTGTGGCCGGATTACCATTGCGTAAGTAACTTAATTTTATCACATCACCTGGTTTGTGCCTTGCGATCCATTCTGAAAATTCTGATGAGGATTCTAATTGAACGCCGTTGATACTTTGGATAATGTCACCTTCTTTTAATCCTGCTGACGCTGCTGCACTACCCGGCTGAACGCCTGTTATAAAAACTCCGGTTACTGAGGAGGGATCAATTCCCTGCTGTTTTAAAAATTGATCCTGTGCGGCAGGCGAAGGAAAGGAAACACCCAAAATTCCCCGCTTTACTGAACCATATTTTTGTAAGTCGTCAAGAATCTTTTTTGCCAGGTTTACCGGTATAGCGAAAGCATATCCTGCATAACTGCCAGTTTGCGAAGCGATGGCTGTATTAATTCCAATCAATTCTCCATTTGTATTAACCAACGCCCCGCCACTGTTTCCGGGATTAATGGCAGCATCTGTTTGTATAAAGGATTCAATAGCGGTGCCGGAAGTTTGAGGTTGGCTATTTCCAAATCTGCTCTTATCCCCACGGTTTATGATTCCAATACTTTGTCCTTTGGCACTAATAATACCAGCGGTTACGGTTGAATTTAGTGAAAGAGGATATCCAACAGCCAATACCCATTCGCCTACTTCCATAATATCGGAGTTTCCCATTTTCACGACGGGAAGCCCTATAGCATTTACTTTTAGGAGTGCTAAGTCGGTATTTGGATCACTGCCTATTAATTTTGCCGAAAACTCGCGCCTGTCAGGATATATAACTGTAATAGAGGAAGCGTTTGCAATTACGTGATTGTTGGTAGCTATGTAGCCATCCGCACTTATTGTAACACCTGAACCTGATCCCGTAGCAGGAACACTACCCCTGGACGGTGATCCAAATAACTGCCCTAACGCGTTGGCTGAGCCTGCTGATGCCTGGTTGTAGGTAGTTTTAATATGGACTACACCCGGTATTGCGGCTTTTGCTGCTGCTACAAAATTCCCAATTTCTCCAGACGGATTATTTTTTGAAGGAAGAATGGGGGAGGATAGTTTTGAACTGCTATCCACGCCTGCTCTTGTTTGATCAGTGCAATTAACACCGGTAATTTGTATTGTCAAAAGCAAGAAGAAAAGCAAGATTGTAGAACTGATTTTCATATATTAATATTGATTACTGACTTTAATACCTGATTTATCTTTTGCCAAATGCGCTCTTAAAAAAGGGTAGGGTCGGATTAGCGGTTGCCAACCTTGGGAAAGATATTTTTTGTTGAAGTGAACTTATTAAAGGTTGGCAAGCTTTGATGCTAATGAATGTCTTCTATAAAACATTATTTCACCTGGTTTTATCCTTAACGTCGTATTTTTTTCAATTGGCGGCGCAGCTTTTCTTCCACACTTTTCAATAAAGCCATCCAGTTGTCCCCGGAATCGGAAGCAAAAGCATCGTTACCTGGGATGCCAAATCTAATACCAACAGTTTTAGGATTCGTTGATTTTTCACTTTTATCTGTAAAATAAACATCCACAAAATTGACCTGGGAAATATGCCTTTTTAACCTTCCAATTGTTTCTCTAATGCTTTTTTGTAAGTCATCGGTAATGGTAATGTCCACTGCCTGAACATCTAATTTAATTCCTTCAAAATTTTCTGTATAGTTCATGTGTATTATTTTTTAGAATTTGTGTTTAAAAGTAATCTCTGGGAGCGCTTCAATTTTTTGACTCTCTGATACAATGATAACAAATTTTCAGCCATAAAAATTGACTTTTTTTGTAGTACGTTTTAGCAACCTAAAAAACTATTCCTGCACCGCAAACCGTAACTACTGCACCGTGCAAGACATGCATATAACGCTCTGATTTATTGGATCTGAAAAATGAAAATGTTACACAAATTAACTCTTAATTGGTAATCTAAGAATTAGTATTTGCAGCTCTTTTTTTTAAGTGTAAATTTACAAGTTGGGTTGAGTTTAACGGCTAAATGTGAAGGAGTCCCGGAAAGTATTAATGAAATTCAAGTTGAATGAAAAAATTGGATGTGACCAGTTCTTGTAAAACTTCAACCACTCGTGTAATGAAATGAGATACCGGAAATTAATGGCTTTAAAGTAAGATGACTATAATGTTTATATCCTGGTAAAGTAGAAATAAAATCAGTTTTGCAATAAACCATATTTTAGCAAATAAACCCTTCTGTTTTGAGTCAGGCGATCCTTTTTATTTCCAGGAATTTTCAGGAACTACAACAGTTCTTGAAAAGCACCAGTTTTTCTAAGGCCGTCCTGGTGGGTATTGCGGTTACCCTACCCATTGTAATGGGCATACAACTCGGGTATTTTGAAATTGGGCTGGCACTCTGCTACGGCGCCTTTTGGAGCTCGCCCAGCGATGTCAGTGGTAGTTTTCAACATAAAAAAACAGGCATTCTTATTTCCGCGGCATTGGTCATGGTCGTTGGTTTTATTGGAGGTTACCTGCATTACGAAACGTGGCTATCCCTTCCCGTTTTGGGAGTTCTCAGTTTCGGCATTGCCTTTATTTCTGTTTACGGATTTCGGGCTTCGCTGATTAGTTTTTCCTGCCTTTTGGCCCTGGTACTGAGCTTTGCCGGCGATTCAGGAGATCTGGAAATCTATCAATTTGCTGTGTTGATAGGTATAGGCGGACTTTGGTATTTACTCCTGGTCAAGGTTTGGCATCGAATAAATCCCAAGGCAGAGACCGAGGAATTATTGTCTGAAACATATATGCTTACGGCTGAATTTTTAGAAACACGTGGAAAGTTAATCAACCCAAAGGAAGACCACGAAAAATTACAGTCTAAATTACAGAACCTGCAAAGCAAGCTTACCGAAAGT
The DNA here is from genome assembly GCA_035693085.1 of Hanamia sp. GTDB lineage: Bacteria > Bacteroidota > Bacteroidia > Chitinophagales > Chitinophagaceae > Ginsengibacter. The sequence continues at coordinate 5,771 of DASSHD010000182.1, forward strand.
CATGAGATCCTGAGAGAAATTTTGATCCTTTCCAGGAAGACTTCCGGTTGGTCGAATTACCAGGATAAGCGCCGTTTGATATTCAGACAATTAGTGGAAATGCTGGAAACGGCAATCGCTAATCCCGGCAATTATGATCGAATGGATGCGCTCTTTAACCGCCATCCCAAATACATCAAACTATTTCAAAATCTGATTTTTGAAATGTCACGCCAATTGCGGATGATTTCCGAAGCGGAAAACGGCAAGAAAAAACTACCCGGGAACAATAAAATAAGGCAATGTTTCGAAGATGTAAGACTTGAAATAGATCGGCTACGTGAAACCCTGGATTACGAGGAATATCTAATGCTTCAAAATTTGCTCGAATACCAGGAAAAACAATTCGAAAAACTTAAAAGAATAAAATGGCTGTTGGGTGACCCGGATACTTCTAAAATCGATTTTATCGATAGAAAAACTGCTAAACGCTTTGTCGCAGCCCAGGATTATGACCCGATGCTGTTAGTAAGTAACTTTAGTTTTAGGTCCACCATTTTCAGACATTCTCTGCGGCTGGCGGTTACAGTTATGATCGGTTATGTACCGGGTGTGCTCTCCCCTTTCAGAATCCGTACTGGATCTTGTTGACCGTTATCGTTATCATGCGGCCCAGCTACGGACTCACAAAGAGCCGTGCGAAAGACCGTATTATTGGTACACTTATCGGTGGGGCCATCGCCACCGGTTTGGTTTTTCTGATACGGGATCCTTATGTGTACGGTGCCATGGGCGTAGTCTCTTTGATTATTTCACGTTCCATGGTGCAAAAAAATTATAGGGCTTCGGCAGTTTTCATTACATTGACCGCGGTCTTTATCTATGCTATTCTCCAGCCTGATGTCTTTACCGGGATAAAATTCCGCATGTTGGATACGCTTGTCGGGGCCGGACTGTCCTTTGCGGCCATGCGGTGGCTTTGGCCCACCTGGGAATTCGTTGAAATCAAGGAGATTATCGAAAAAAGTGTGGAAGCCAACAAGGATTTTCTCCATAAGATTACCAAACATTATCAGCAGAAAGGGAACATACCAGTCTCTTACAATATAGCGCGTAAGCAAGCATTTTTGGAAACCTCTAATCTAAGCTCAGCCTTTCAGCGGATGATCCAGGAACCCAGGTCGAAACAGAGGGAACCGGATAAAATTTATGAATTGGTCGTCTTAAATCACTCGTTTTTAGCTTCACTCGCATCATTAAGTACCTACATACAGCACCATAAAACCACTGACGCATCCGAACGGTTCGGCATTGCAACAAAAAAAATAGAGCAAAACCTGGAGAAAATTCTTCTTTGTTTAAAAGATAAGAAATCTTACATTGCCAAGGCATCTTCTGAACCTCCATTTGAGGACCAATTGCCTACCTTTAATTTTTTAGAAATTAAGAATTTTGCATCCACGGATAAAGAAACTTTACGCGATTTTCAGGAGGCTCATTTAGTATGGGAACAAATACAGTGGATGTATTCCATGAGCGTTGAAATGATCAAACTGGCCACATCAGTGAGGCTGGATTAAAATTGATCAATATTAACAGC
>DASSHD010000183.1:0-3016 GCA_035693085.1 Hanamia sp.
AATAGTTATGAATATGGAGCTGCATTACTATACTTTACCGGTTCAAAAGAACATATTATTAAACTGAGGACAATGGCAAAAGAAAGAGGTTATAAGATTAATGAATATGGAATATTTGATTCGGCAACCGGTAAACGTTTAGCAGGTCAAACAGAAGAAGAAATGTATCATTTCCTGAATCTTAAATATATTCCACCTGAAAATCGGTTGGATAAAGGTGAAATTGAAAAGGCAGATTTGCGGGGAACTTTTGCTATATAAAATTACTGTGACATTTTATTTTTTATTGATTTCACTTTCCAATAGTTGTGGTGAAGCTACAGTTAATTCGCATCATTAGTACCGGTGATGACTATCAGCAAAGTCGGTGATAGCAGTCATTTAGAATAGTATAAAGCCTGGTAGCTTTGTAACAATAAAAAATACTACTATGTCAAATAATAACCAAGCAGTAACCACACATCATAACTTGCCGGATTATAATACACGCAAGTTTACAAGTGCAGAAATACAATTAAAAACCAGTATGCAGGGATGGATTGACAAATCCGGTTTAGTATAATTAAAAACTGCATTGCAGAAGTATCTTGATTGAATAAAACTTACAACTATGTTTCATGACAGGATAGAGGCGGGGTTGCAATTAGCGGCAAAGCTCAAAAAATTCAAAAATGAACCCGGCGTGGTACTATCTGTGCCCCGTGGGGGTGTACCTGTAGCATATATTGTGGCAAAAGAACTGGGCTTCCCGATGGAATTGATACTTACAAAAAAAATTAGCCACCCGATGAATAAAGAATACGCTATCGGCGTTGCAAGTCTTACTGATTATTTCATTGTACCACATGAACACGTTTCACAAAAATATATCGAAAAGGAATTGCTGAACGTACGAAACAGGCTAAAGGAAATGTATAAGCGGTTTATGGGAGACAAAGAACCCGAAAGCCTTGAAGGGAAAACAGTAATTGTGATTGATGATGGTATTGCAACCGGCAATACTTTATCAGGAACTGTTAATATGCTGCGCAAAAGCAAACCGGGTAAAATTATAATCGGCGTCCCTGTTGGGTCAAAAGATGCTGTCAAAAAATTATCAAAAGAAGTGGATGAAGTAATTGCTGTAATAATGCCGGAAGAATTTCATGCCGTAGGTTTATTTTATGAAGACTTTGGGCAGGTAAGCGATGAAAAAGTGATCCTTTATCTGGAAAAATTAAAAGCATTAAGAAAGGCCTGATAATTATTAATTACGGGGGAAACGACAATGGCAGACACCGTACACTTATTACAAACAGCACAGCATGCAGCCCTGGAGGCAGGTAAAAAAATTATGGAGATCTATCGCTCCGGTGACTACCGGCAATATCTAAAATCGGATGGATCGCCTTACACAATAGCCGATGAGAGTGCGCATAAGATCATTATGCAGCATCTTAACAAAACAAAGTTGCCTGTCCTGTCTGAAGAAGGAAGATATATTGATTTCAGGGAAAGGAAGAATTGGGAATATTTTTGGATGATAGATCCACTCGATGGAACTAAGGAGTTTATAAATAAAAATGACGAGTTCACTGTTAATATTGCTTTAGTAAAAAAGAATATTCCTTTCGTCGGCGTAATTTATGTGCCCTGCAGCGACACCTTGTATTATGGTTCAAAAGAAACAGGAGTTTACAAAAATGAAAAGGGAAAGTTGCTTCAATTTTTACCACTTGCAAAAAGAAAACGGTTAGAGGTTTTTTTGCAAAAAAAACAAACCAGGATAGCTCTGTCCAGGTCTCATCCATCACTTGAAACTACCCGTTTTTTAAGTCGGTTTCAACAGGTGACTATAAAATCATTGGGCAGTTCACTCAAGTTTATGTTGCTCCTTGAAAACAAGGCTGATATTTATCCAAGATTTGGAACAACAATGGAATGGGATACAGTTGCCGCTCATGCGATCTTAAATGCAACCAACCGGGGCGTTTACCAGATAGATTTGAAATCAGAACTTGTTTATAATAGAGCTGATCTTAGGAATCCATTTTTTATTGCTTTTTAAAGCCTTTCAAATGCCAGATAAATTGCATAATCCGGTTATTGTTGTGAAATTAATTTAATTCTAACGGGTATGAACAAACGAATTTATTATATTGTGAATGGCATAACTATCTATCGGATAGTAGCCGCTCCTCTATTGGTTTTGCTGATCATTTATAAACAAATGGATTGGTTTAAATGGCTCCTCGCTTTAAGTTTTTTTACAGACGCGATAGATGGTTACCTCGCCCGCAGATTTAATGTAACCAGTATTGCAGGAGCAAGGCTTGATTCTATTGGCGACGACCTGACTATTATAGCTGGTACTATTGGTATGATTGTATTTAAACCCACTTTTCTGAAACATGAGATTTTCCTTCTCATCTTGTTATTGTCATTATTTGCATTGCAAACAGTTCTCGCCTTTATCAAATTCGGGAAAATGACTAGTTTTCATACTTATGCCGCTAAGGCATCAGCCATACTGCAAGGAGTTTTCCTGATATTGCTATTTTTTTTACCCAATCCTCTCTACGAGTTATTTTATGCAGCCTTGATTCTTACCGCCTTCCAACTTATTGAGGAAATAATAATTACACTTTGGCTGCCTAAATGGGAAACAAATGTAAAAGGTTTGTACTGGATTATTAAAAGCAGAAGAAAAAAAGACGTGAATTGTAGTTTTTCAAAAGTTTCATGATACAAGGCTGACAACAATCATGCATTTGGCTTGTGACAATAATCTTTTGAGGTTTGCGGATTGTGATTATCTATTAAATACTAACTACTATCACCAAAACCCCTGACGTCCCTCATTGATTGCCGCAATGGTTCATCGTTCCTTTGTGCTGTTAAACAAATTGATCATCACTAAAAACTTATAATCATGAAAAGCGATTATCAAATCCAGCAAGACGTAATGGAGGAACTCAACTGGGAGCCTTTTTTAAAAGCATCAGAAATTGGTGTGGCGGTTAAAAATGGTATAGTA